>JAAUSV010000045.1 GCA_012032525.1 Leptolyngbyaceae cyanobacterium SL_7_1 | reverse complement strand
GATAGGACGGATTTGTCCAGGGGTGCTTGGGATTATCCGAGGGGATGGCGGGAGTCGAGGGTTTGAGAGAGTTGGGCGGGGGACTGTTTCAGCAACGGGGGTCATCGGCAGGACAGGTTGGACAACAGGGGCAACGCCCATGGCACTTAACACTTCACTCCGCAGTGGCTCTTGGGCGGGGGCAAGGGGTTGTTCTCGAATGTGTTTGACAATGCTGCTGACGCGGATACCCTCGTTGGCTTTCCAGGCAATTCGGTCTTCGCCCATGTCTGGTGTCCAGACTTGACCATCGATCGCCAACAAATTTCCCTGGGTGTCTTGGTCGGGTACTCCAGAGTGGTGTAACCCTACCACTTCCCATTGGTCGTTAAACACAGGCGATCCCGATGAGCCGGGCGCGGTATCGGTCATGTAATGGAGGAAATCATCAAACAGATCCACTAGCCGATTTTCCCGCAGGGCTAATTGCTTGGGCTTGCCTTCGGGATGCTGGATGATGTTGACGTATTCTCCCAAAATTACCTTGCCCTGTTCCTCAATCAAAGGATTCCAGCCAAACGAGGCAAGGGTCTGGGAATCATCCTTAACAGCGACCAAACTGTAGTCTAGAGGTTCGCTGGTGAGAAAAAATTGAGCTGGATCAAGCTCAAAGGCTTGGGATTGCAAGACTTGTCCGTCAATGCCGCTTTGGTAGTTAAACTCCACCAGGCTAAATTGGGCGTCTTGGGGGCTGGTTAAGACGTGATTGTTCGTCAGCAACAATCGGGGGGACACCATAAATCCAGTCCCATAGCCCACCACCCGGCGGCGACTGTTACGAATCACAATTCGACCGATCGAGCGGGACACTTGCAATCCCAGCTCTAAATAGGCAATCCCCATCAGATCGTACTGTCCGAGGACTCGTTCCCGGACGACTTTATTAAATTCTTGATCGGAGAGAACAGTTGTCTCAACTGAGCGAAATTCGGTTGCCCTGGATTCGGCGATCGTCACCGCTGCCACCGGGTTGTTTTCTAAGCGAGCCAGTCGTTTTTGTACCCGCTCATCGGTGTCCACTTCGAGTAATAACCCCGCATCTAGTTTCTCAATATGGTTTGTTCGGGGAGCTTGGCGCTGCTGGTAGCGCTGTATCGTCTGTTCAATCGTGGAGTAGGGAATTGACATAGTGGGGGAAATGTAAAGGATTCATCAACTGATTCACAGCGAAATAGGCAAACTTCGGATTCTAGCCAAAAACCATACTGCGAATTAGACAAATCTCAAAGGGGGTGGATCATCTCTTTGGGAGCGATCGCCCCATCGCCAGGAATTGCCACAAATTAATTGGGTGAACGCCCCAGTCTTGGTTAAGCTGAAGGTCTGGAAATAATCGGTCAACAACGATCGCCCGTGTCTATTCCACCATTGGGGATAGGATCGTTATCAGCTCCCCTGGGTTGGTGAGGTTTAGGTAATGTGGACAACGCTCAAACAATGGATCTGGCGATGGCGTGGTGTCTTGATTACCGCTCCATCGATCGCCGGGTTAGTGATTGTGACTCGATCGCTAGGGGTGTTGCAGTCGCTGGAGTGGAACACGCTCGATCAGTATTTTCGCTGGCGTCCGGCAGAAACGGCTGACCAACGGATTTTGATCGTCGGTATCACCGAAACGGATATTGAACGCTACACCTGGCCCATCCCCGACGCCGAGCTGGCACAATTAATCGACAAAATTCGCCAGCAGGAACCCAGGGCGATCGGGCTAGATCTATACCGCAACCTGCCCGTCGAACCAGGGTATGAAGAATTAATTCAAGTATTTGAATCCACCCCCAATTTGATTGGGATTGAGAAAGTGATTGGGGAGGCAGAAGCCGGTCCGGTGGCAGCTCCCAAAATTCTCTACGAACTGGATCAAGTTGGAGCCAATGATATTGCCCTTGACAGTGATGGCAAAGTGCGCCGGGGCTTGATGTATCTCGATCGAGATACCGGAGAAACCGTGTTTAGCCTATCCCTGCGATTGGCGTTTCTATACCTCGAAACCTACGATGTTTTCCCCGAACTGGTCGATCAGCAGTTTGTCAAACTGGGGCAGGGGATATTCATTCCGTTTCAGGCAAACGACGGCGGCTATGTCAACGCCGACGATCAAGGCTACCAAATCCTGTTGAACTACCGGGGAGCGCAGGGGCACTTTCGCACCGTCTCCATGCAGGATGTGTTGACCGATCGCGTCTCTCCAGAGTGGATGCGCGATCGAATCGTCCTCATCGGCACCACAGCAGAGAGCATCAAGGATTACGTGCAAACGCCCTACAGCGGCTCCGTCCAATCCCAATCGCTGCAACGGATGTCAGGGGTGGAGGTGAAGGCAAATCTCACCAGCCAAATTATCAGCACAGCCCTAGATGGACGCCATACGATTCGCAACTGGTCTGACCCCGGCGAGTGGGTGTGGATTCTGCTGTGGTCGATGATTGGTGCCACATTGGCGTGGGAGCAGCGCATCGGCAGTCGATCGCGGCAAGCGCGTTGGTTCAAAACCAGTCTCAATATTTTGCTGGCGGGCTTATCGCTGTTATTGATCGGCTTCTTGATGTTTGTGCGGGGATGGTGGATTCCGGTGGTGCCGCCCATGCTGGGGATGATGGGGTCGGCGGCGGCGGTGACTGCCTATTTAGCCCAAATGGCAACGGAGGTGCGCAGGACCTTTGGTCGTTACCTCACCGACGAAGTGGTGACCACGCTGCTGGAGACTCCAACAGAATTGCAACTGGTGGGGGAAAAACGCAAAATTAGCATTCTCATGTCCGATCTGCGGGGGTTTTCAGCCATTTCGGAAAACCTACCGGCGGAGCGGGTCGTCAAGCTACTGAATCTATATTTAGAAGCAATGACAGAGGTGATCAACTGCTATGGCGGCTCGATCAATCAGGTGATTGGCGATGGGTTGGTGGTGTTTTTTGGGGTGTTGAAACAAAAGCCCGACGATGCGGAACGGGCGGTGGCGTGTGCGATCGCCATGCAACTAGCCATGGAAACCGTCAACCAAAAAATCAGCAAATGGATCTGCCCTTGATCGAGATGGGAATTGGCATCAACACGGGGGAAGTCGTCGTGGGCAATATTGGCTCCTTGAAACATGCCCAATTTACGGCGATCGGCAACCACGTCAACATGGCATCTCGCATCGAGTCCTTTAGTGTGGGTGGACAGGTGCTGATCTCCCAAGCCACGTTGGACGATATCCTCGCCCATCAGCGTTCCCTAGCCAACGGTGCCAGCCTAGACATCAAACGCCGCACCCAAGGACGGGTCAAGGGCATGCACAACCCCATTACCCTCTACGACATCAGCGGCATTGGCGGCGATTACAACCTGTTTCTTCCCCAGATACAGACAGAACTGGTGACGTTGCCAGAATCCGTTCCCATCCATTACACCTTGATCGAAGGCAAGCAGGTCGTGGGCAATGCCCTACCTGCCCGATTGGTGAAACTATCCCTATCTACGCAGGAGGCAGAGTTAGCAGTAGGACAGGCGATCGCCCTCCTCAGCAACCTGCGGATCAACTTGCTGATTCCCCTCGCTGCCCACGAACTAGCCGCTAGCGACATCTATGCCAAAGTCACCGATCTCACCTCCGACACTACTGTGCGGATTCGGTTTACCAACATGTCTCCCAAGATGGCGGTGCTGCTGCTGGGGTTGGCGAAAAAAACCACCCCCTGCGGGAATTGAGGGCAAACCCGATCAGCTATCCGAACAACCACAGCCATAGGGGAATGGTCAACAGCAGCGCCATCGTACTCAAAAGAATACTACTGGCAATCAATTCTCGATCGAGGTTGTATTCCTCCGCCAAGATCAACCCTGCAAATGCCGTTGGCATGCCCGACATCAATACCATGGCTAGCTGCGGAGCCGGGGGCAGGTGGGCAACCGTGGTGCTCAACCCCACCAGACCAGGGACCGCCACCACCTTGAGGGCAGCAGGCACGACCGCCAAGCGCAAACTCCTCCAGCCTTGAAGCTGGCTCAGGCGCATGCCCATCAACGTCAACGCTGCTGGGATCACCACCAAAATGCCGATGTGTAAGCCAGTATCAATCACGGCAGGAAAGATCAGCGATCGCGTCCCAAACCCAACGGCAAATGCCCACAGGGACGGCACAGTTAGCACGTCACGCAACAGATGCCACCAGGGACGAGCATCCGCCTTGCGACCGTAATAGCTTGCCAACAACACGCCCAACCCATAGCTCCCCACCAGATTGTGGGTGACACTGTAGAGCACCACCCATCCCAGATCGGCTTCGTGGACAAACGTGGGGACGATCGCCAACCCGACAAATCCCGTATTGCCAATCATTGATGACAACACAAAACTGCCCTGCCGAGCTGCTGGATGGACTGCCTCACTGGTGACAATGGCTGCCTCAATTGGGGCAGCCAATTCCTCCGCTGGTTCCACAGGAGCAATCCACTGAACCAGCCAGAGACTTGCCCATGCCAGCAGCAACCCACCCACCAGCGCCGCGATCGTCACAACCGATGCCCATTCCACCCTTGCCTGCCACTGGGTTTGCCGTGCCAAAGTAAAAATCTGAAGGGGAACACCAACCCAATACAATCCGCGCCCCAGCAGTCGTGGCAAGCTATGGGGTAAAATTCGACACAACAACAACCCCAGGGCTGTCCAGAGGATTAGGGGAGCATACGCTTGAATTAAACTGTCTGTCATCCAGCCCGGTTAATCGATGGGTCGATTCCATCATCCCTCACGATCGGGCATTATTCAGCACTCATATCTTGAATTAACCAGCGATCGCTTTGCCGCACCATCACATAGCGCACTTGCAATGTGTCGTTGTAGTTTAACGACTGCACAGGCTGACCCTCCGCAAAAAACTCCGCCGCTTCTACCACCTCAGCATTGACTTCGACCTCGGTTGCCGTCTCTGCACCCGCAGCAAGGGTGACTTGGTTGACCTGGTGGTTGTACTTAACATGGGCATTGTCCGCCTTGGCGCGATCGGCTTCCGACTGCCAACGGGTGAGGGCAGGATCAACCAAGATTTGTGCCAATTGGCTGGTATCGTGGGTTTCACCCATCGCCGCTGCTTTAGCCATTAACCACGTTTGAATTAACTGCTCCGCCGTCTCACTGGTCAATGTGGCTGGAGGTGCGGCAACGGTTTCAAAGGGCTCGGCGGCGCTTTGGATGGTGGGCGCTAATTCCTGTAAAGGTTCTAGCTCAGACGCGCGATCGGCAGAGGCTTGGGTCAACCGCCCACCCAGGAAAATCAGGGTTCCCACTCCCAAAACCCCAAGCGCCAACAAAAACATCAGGCGATCGAGCCGCAGTCCCCGCCGCTTATTGCTAAAGATACGTTTAGCAGGAACTGGTTCGGCAACAGGCTTTCGCAGCGTTCCCGTCCCGGCACTGCGGCGGGGCGGGGAAGGCTGGGTTGAGCGGGGCGATCGTCCTCCATCGACAGGCATAGCTGCACCTCCATTTCCTTGATCTGCGGCAGATAAATCAGAAACCCGTTCTGCTTCCGGCAAACTTGAGCTTTCCAGGGGCATGGTCGTTAGTTGGGTCCGTGGCGCAGTTGCCACGGCGGCTTGGCTGATCTGCATCGATCGAGCCGATTCGCGGGGCAGGCTGGTAACGGAATTGGCAGGGCGATCGAAACTGCGTCCGTTCACAGAGGCGACGGGTTGAGCAGCCCATTGGTTAACCGCTTCAGATTCATTGGGCAACTCTTCTAGATACGCCTGCACATGCTCATCCGCAAAATAGTTCTTGAGGGACGCCTGCCAAACTGCCAAATCACGAAAATGGGGAAACACTTCGTTTTGCAACCAGCGCTCCGCATAGAGGCACAACCCTGGCAACAAATCGGGCGATCCTTGGGAATGCTCTCGAATAAAGGCGATCGACTCAAACTCCTGGCTCAAATCGAGTGCCCGGCTGGCTTCCTCCGTCTGACCCAACAACAAGGCACACACCGATTGCTCTAAATGCACATCCTGCCGCACTCCTAGTCGGATCAACATCATCTTGGCACGACGAATCAGGGCAGGCTGACGCTCAGCAAACCCCCGCGCCAACAGCGCATACACCGCTAGATAGGTGGCAACCGCAGACGGACGCCGCGCCTCTGCCTCAAACAGGGCTTGCTGCTCAGCAGCAGTCAGATAGCTCCGCAGTTGTTGCACAAAGCGGAGAAAATCATCCACACTCAAGCCCGATCGATCGTCCCCCGTGCCATCCATACCACCCCGATCGTGTAGCATATCCTGCAAAAGATTCAATCCCCGCTGGCGTTGCAGCTTATTGTCCTCCGACAATGCCAGCAGCTCTAAAATCCGATAGGGTCGCAGCTTAAACAGATCCGCCTGCATTTCACCCCGGATCGAAGCAAAAAGCCCCTCTTTGAGTAGCAAATCCTGCCCCGTTTCCAACGACTCGGCAGCATTTTCGTACTGTCCTTGTTGCCATTGCTCCCGTCCTAACTCCAAGCAGGCAAATGCCAGAGTCAACACAATATCTGACAGAACAATGTCGGGTTGCCCAAAGCGCCCGCTGTTGAGGTTGGCACTGCCACTGGTCAGATAGGGACGCCCCAATTTTTAAGACTAACTCGTATTCTCCCAACTCCAGCAGAATCAGTAGTGCCCCCACTAGTTGATGGTCGTCTACGTCAATGCTGGGGGTGTAGGGGTCGGCATCGGTGGCGATCGCCACTCCATTGTCCGATTCCCCATGGGCGGCGGCAAAGTCTTCGATTTCGTAGGATTTGGTTAGGAAGGTGGCATCGTAAGCATGGCGCTGCTCTGGATCGGATAGCACCGCATAGGCTTCATCAATCAACTGTTTGCGGGCAGCAATCGACGCCTCAGAATACTCTCGCCGGGGAAGCTGTAACGTGCGATCGCGATGCGACTGCTGAATTTGCTCAGCGGTCGCTTGGATTGGCAGACCTAAGATTCGGTAGTAATCAAGCGGAACTCGCACAACTTATATCCCCAGCAACATTAACGGCAATCACCTAGCTCACTTCCGGCACCTAGCTCATTTCCGGCTACCTGTTCTATTTTGCTACCTGCGCTTGCTTTATTCACCAAATCTTGCATTTAAGACTGTACTTCTATCACATTTGGTAGCATGTAGCGAAATTCATCCATCCAGGATAGTCAATAAATGGCTGGATGTAACATTCTTTTTAAGAAATTAGACGTTCAGCGATGGTTTGTAATATAGCAAGGTAGCTTTAGGAGTCAAACCCTGATAAATTTGGGAATGCGCGATTTATGGCACTCCAAGGAAGCTGAGTTAATGGTTCAAGAACGAACGCTCCCCGCTTTTCAAACCGCTTCTGTTCAGCTTACAAGAGAAGACGGTCTAAGAATTTATGAAGATATGACCCTGGGGCGCTTGTTTGAGGACAAGTGCGCAGAGATGTATTACCGGGGCAAAATGTTTGGGTTTGTCCATCTCTACAACGGACAAGAGGCGGTCTCCACAGGAGTGATCAAATCGCTTCGCTCGGATGACTATGTGTGCAGTACGTATCGCGACCACGTGCACGCCTTGAGCTGTGGTGTGCCTGCCCGTGAAGTGATGGCAGAGTTATTTGGTAAAGCCACGGGATGTAGCAAAGGGCGGGGCGGCTCTATGCACCTGTTTTCACAGGAGCATCGGTTGCTTGGGGGATACGCCTTTGTTGCCGAAGGAATTCCGGTTGCCACTGGAGCCGCCTTCCAGTCGAAGTATCGCCGCGATGCCTTAGGGGATGAGACGGCTGATCAGGTAACGGCTTGCTTCTTTGGCGATGGCGCGGCAAACAATGGTCAGTTCTTTGAATGCTTGAACATGGCGGCGCTGTGGAAACTACCGATTCTCTATGTTGTGGAAAACAACAAGTGGGCGATCGGCATGGCTCACGAACGGGCTACGTCTGTTCCTGAGATTTACAAAAAAGCCCACGCCTTTGGCATGGCAGGGGTGGAGGTCGATGGCATGGATGTGCTAGCCGTGCGGGCGGTGGCACAGGAGGCGATCGCCCGCGCCCGTGCAGGCGAAGGTCCTACCCTGATCGAAGCCCTCACCTACCGTTTCCGAGGGCACTCTTTGGCTGACCCTGATGAGTTGCGCAGCAAAACCGAGAAGGATTTTTGGTTTGCCCGCGATCCAATCAAGAAGCTGGGAGACTACCTGACCCAACACCATTTGGCGACCCCAGAGGAGTTGAAAGAGGTGAGCGATCGCATCAAAACCCTAGTCGAGGAGGCGGTGCATTTTGCTCAGACTAGTCCTGAGCCTGATCCGAGCGAGCTCTATCGTTACATTTTTGCAGAGGATGAATAGGGGCGATCGTCCCTCAACCTCAAGACCCCCAGTTTTTTCTAGAAAAGCTGGGGGTCTTGATTTTCACCATCCGCTTTAGAGTTCTAGCTTGCTCTCGATCTCCGCCAGCTTGTACCTCGACAACGCCAAATTTGCCTGATCTCGACGCAGCGCCAAATACAAAAACAACTTATTCTTCTTTTGCAGCGGGCGAATCAGATGATACTGATTTCCCAGTGTGATTAGAATATCTTCGATTCGATCATTCAAGCCGAGGGTTTTGATGCTTTGTAGCTTGGCGCGAACCACCTGCACATTGGCAGTTGCCGCCAGTTCAACATTAAACATGGCGTTGCCGCCAGCCGTGCCAAGCGACATGCCACTCGTCCAATCCACGAGTGCTGTTGCTAACGCACCTTCAATGCCCATCAACTTCTCAAGCGCTTGGTTAATTTCCATCTGATACACCCTGAGATAATTCTCTAATCTTAGGATTAATCAAGAAGCTTGATAATGTGACTTGCACCCTCCATGGGATTTCCCTTGGCACTACAACGCTAGAATTAGGGAGCGAGTTTCCTACGCAGTCACCCCTCACCTCTAAACACCATGCCCAATCCCATCATGTATAGCGGGGATGCCTACGTTGTGTTGGAGCCGGATCAACCAGAGCAATTTCTCACGGCTGAGGAGCTGCTCGCCAAGCTACAAGCAATTTTGAGCACTCAGCAAGCCGATCTACCGAGAGATCTGCAACGCTTCACCACGATCGAAGAACAGGCAGCTTATCTAATGGAAAGTAGCTGCGAACTGGATGTAGGCGCAGGGCAATTTTTACAGTGGTATGTGGTGCGATTAGAGAAATGAGGGAGTAGTTAGCGATCAGCAATCAACGGTTAGGGTTAGCCAAACCACCAATTGCAACTACATGAATTGCACTAGGACGAAGGGTTGCACGATCAGGGCGCGAAATCGCTGCGATCGATCGCTCTCCCAATCGCTCAACTGCTGCTGTGATGGTTTATAGAGCAACTGCTGATGAATCCATCTTTCTACGGAAGACACGTTGTCGTTGGCGATCGCCACTCCCACATCCAACAAATCTAGATCTCCGTCTACAACAAAGAGGGCACTGCGTCGAGCGTGGGGAGCCAACCATTCCCACTCCGCCTCGTCCAATCGTTCCGCCAATGCATCCCGCAATTCCTGCATCAATCCGCCCTAATTCTTCCTGCCTGGTAGATCGATCATATCGCGTTTATAGCCCCACCCCTTCCAGCAACTCCTGTCCCACCCGCTGGTAGTCTTGCCACGCCTCGATCGCCTTGGCATCCTTCACATCCAATACCAACACCCCCCGATCGGCAGCTTCGCGGAATACGGTAAACCGACGAATTCCAGTTTTGAACAACGGTACTTTTGTAGTGGTGAGGATGGTTTTGACCTGTTCAAGGCTGCGGTTGGATTGGGTGGGGAGTTGGGTGAGCAAGACTCGATAATGGTTGACAGCAACCGATTTCAAGTTCTCCAACATCAGCACTAATGCCTCCAACGCCATTACATCTGGGGTGGTTGGAATAATCAGCAGATCACAGCTTTCAGCCAACACCACCAATTCATCTCGCAACGGTCGGGCTTGGGTGTCGATTACCACATGGTCGTAGGGGCGATCGCTGCGGGGGGTTTGGCGCTCATCCACCACTTCAAACGGCAACTTACCCCGGTTTGCCCATCCACTTGCCGATCGGTTGGGGTCGGCGTCGATCAGCAAGGTGTTGGCTTGGTTCTGCAAGTAGGCGGCGAGGTGAATCGCCGTTGTGGTTTTTCCCACCCCTCCTTTCAAACTAGTCACCGTGATGATCATCGCAGAGTAATCTAAAATCCAAATGTGAACCGTTTTTGCCAAGCATAGGGCTTATATCGCATGGTGACGCAGCATTCGCCCAACTCCGAATCAACCTGGCTAACCATTCTGCGGTTGCTCCGATGGGACAAACCCGCAGGGCGGTTGATTCTCATGATCCCGGCGCTATGGGCGATCGTCCTCGCCGCACGGGGCACGCCGCCCCTCCCCTTGATTGGCATCATCGTGTTGGGAACCCTAGCAACCAGTGCGGCGGGCTGTGTGATCAATGACCTGTGGGATCGAGACATCGACCCAAAAGTCCAACGCACGCGCACCCGTCCCTTGGCATCCCGCGCCCTATCGATAAAAACGGGCATGGTGGTTGCCGCGATCGCCCTCCTCTGTGCCTGGGGCATCTCGTTATACCTCAATCCCTTGAGTTTTTGGCTGAGCGTGGCGGCGGTTCCGTTCATTATGCTGTATCCTCTGGCGAAACGGGTATTTCCAGTTCCCCAATTGGTGTTATCGCTGGCGTGGGGCTTTGCCGTGCTAATCAGTTGGACAGCCGTAACCGCCCAGCTCGAATCTCCAACCTGGCTACTCTGGGGCGCAACGGTGTTGTGGACATTGGGATTTGATACGGTGTATGCCATGGCAGATCGGGAGGACGATCGCCGTCTTAGCGTCAATTCCAGCGCCCTATTTTTTGGCTCCCATGCTGTCACTGCCGTTGGTGCTTTCTTTGCGGGCACCGCTGTATTGCTGGCGATCGAAGGAGCAGCGATGCAATTAGGAGTTGCCTACTGGGTGGCATTGGGAATTGCTATTTTAGGCTGGGGATGGCACTACCAGCAACTACGCCCTGACTACCTTCCAGGCTCCGTGTACGGGCGGATTTTTCGGCAAAATGTTTGGATTGGCTTCATCTTGTTGCTTGGCATGATTTTGGGATTTTGGCGTTGATCGGCGATCGCAAGTTTTAAGAAACGTAAGGAATTTTCCAAAAAATAATCCAACCAGAGATAACACAAATAGCAGGGTTATGTTATTCCCTGACCGATCTCGCCGTTTTTACCGACCGTCATGTTGCCTTCGATTCACTGTCCACTCTGTCAGCGATCGCTTGGAAAAGTTCACTCCGACGGCAGTGGCGACATGGAGTGTGTGTCCTGCCGCAAAACCTTCAGCATTCTCTACGGCAAATTGTCGGGTTGGCAGTCCAAGCGAGAAGCCATGCTCTATCTCAATCCTCACCTACCTAGCATTTTCAAGCGTCACTACGAATTGCGCATTACCACTCCCGGTCGGGTGCTAAAGCGCTGTGCCTTTTCGATTCCAGGGCAGCGCGATCGCTTGCCGGTGCGTCCGGGCGATCGGGTGTCCATCATCTACTGCCGCTGGGGAGACGGCATCCGGCAACTAGTGGGCATTACCAACCACACCAGCGGCAACCACCTACGCTTGCCCAGTGCTATTCCCAGCCTACCCTTTTGGTTTGCCACCTACGGCAGTCTGTGTATTGGGGTAGTCTTGGCGGCTTTTCTGAATGGGGTGGGCATGGTGGTGATGCCCTGGGCAGCGATCGCCCTTGTCCTCTGTGCTCGTAGCGCCGATACCGTCCAACTCACCACGCCCCTACTGCGCACCCACGTGCCGTTAGAATCCCGACTGCTCGCCGAACAGCAGTTATTTGAGCAAAAGCTTTATTTAGAACAGCGGGTCGAAGCCCTGCGAACGGAAAATCAATCCCACCAGGACTGGATGCGCCAGTTGCGATCGCTGCGAGGCAAGATGCTCCAGGTCAGCACCTCCCTCTATACCACCCGTGTCCACCGAATTGAAAATGCAGTGCGGTTGCTGCAACAACGCATGCATCACAACGAAACCTTGACTGAGAAATACCACCAAACCATCAAGCTGATCGAGATTGAGCTGGAAGCCGCCTACGTTGATAGCCATTTAGCTGAATTAGAACAGTTCAAAACCGACCTGTTCAGACGATTGCAGGAACTAAAGACGATCGAAGAGAGCCACCGCAACCTCTGGCTACAACTGGAGGCAAACGAGGAAGTCCGGCGGCTGAGTTTTGAAGGTTAGATAAAGAACCCCTTAGAATAGGAAGGATACTCACGCAACGCACATGAACCTATGCCAGTCCTGTTGATTATTGCAGCATTAGCGGTGTTGATTGTTGTCCACGAGATGGGGCATTTCTTCGCCGCCCGTCTTCAAGGCATCCACGTCAACCGCTTCTCGATCGGGTTTGGTCCCGCCCTCTGGAAATACCAAGGACCCGAAACGGAGTACGCCTTACGTGCCATTCCCTTGGGCGGGTTCGTAGGCTTCCCCGATGACGATCCGGAGAGCGAAATTCCTCCCACCGATCCAGATCTGCTGCGTAATCGTCCGGTGCTCGATCGCGCCATTGTCATTAGCGCAGGCGTGATTGCCAACCTGGTGTTTGCCTATTTTGTTCTGGTTGGACAAGTGGGCTTGTTGGGCGTTCCCGTCACTACTGAACCAGGCATTCTTGTACCGGAAGTGGTGACAGCAAGCAGCAGCGTCGCCGCTGACGCTGGTATTCAAAAGGGCGATGTGATTCTCTCTGCCAATGGACAGGAGTTTGGGCGATCGCCCCGTGATATTAGTGAGCTGCAACAAATTATCCGTAGTAGTGTTGAGCAACCGATCGAGCTAACCGTGAAGCGGGGAGAGCAGACCCTACCCATCACCCTCGTTCCAGAGGCGGGTGAGAATGGGGTAGGCAAGGTCGGTATTGGCTTAAGCCCCAATGGGGAAGTCACTAGCCGCGCCGCCCGTGGGCTTGGCGAAATGATCACAATGGCAACCCAAGAGTTTCAGTACATGGTGACCACCACTGCTAAAGGATACTTGCAACTGTTCACCAATTTTGCTGAAGTGGCAAACCAAGTCAGTGGACCCATTGGCATTGTGGAACAGGGTGCCAAGCTGACTCAAAACAACGTGTTGAGCATTCTGCCCTTCACTGCCATCATCAGCATCAACCTTGCAATTCTCAACATCCTGCCCCTACCAGCCCTAGATGGTGGGCAATTGGTCTTTCTGCTGATCGAGGCATTGCGTGGTAAGCCCCTCCCCCAACGGTTGCAAGAGGGAGTGATGCAAACAGGCTTGCTACTTCTGCTAGGGTTAGGAATTGTCTTGATTGTGCGCGATACCGTTCAACTCGACGTTTTTCAACGCTAACTCCATCCCTATGGCAAGTCGGACGCTAACCGCACAGCGGCAACGGGCATTAGAAATTTTGGTGCGGCTAAAGCGACTTTATCCGGAAGCACCGTGCACACTGGACTACACCACTCCAGTACAACTGATGGTCGCTACCATTCTCTCCGCCCAATGCACGGATGAGCGGGTGAATAAGGTGACTCCTGCCCTATTTGAGCGCTTCCCGGATGCTCCTGCTCTAGCAGCGGCGGAACTGCCTGAGATCGAATCTCTAATTCGTTCAACGGGCTTCTACCGCAATAAAGCTAAAAATATTCAAGCGGCGTGTCGTCTCATCATGGTGGAGTATGGCGGAGAAGTACCGTCCTCCATGGAGGAGTTGCTTAAACTCCCTGGAGTTGCCCGTAAAACCGCCAATGTTGTCCTTGCCCATGCCTACAATATTCACGCAGGCGTGACGGTCGATACCCACGTCAAACGCTTGAGTAACCGACTGGGGCTGACCCAGCACGCCGATCCGATTCGGATCGAACGAGATTTGATGCAACTTTTGCCCCAACCCGATTGGGAGAATTGGTCGATTCGGCTGATTTACCACGGTCGAGCCGTGTGCAATGCCCGCAATCCTGCCTGCGATCGCTGTCTCCTGGCTGATCTATGCCCCTCTGCCGACCCAACGAAAGTTGTTGCTGCTGTTGTCTCTGACGTGGCGATCGCGCCCTCCCTCGAAGTCCTTAGCCTGGAGTAGAGTCTAAAATATTCGGTTTTATTGTCGAATTGGTAAGACTGATTCACAATAGAGCTTGAGCTTTTAGAAGCTGCTAAAATAGAAAACGCTGTCTAACCCATTTACATTGATCTAGGATTTCATGGCAAAGAAGAGCATGATCGAGCGCGAACTAAAGCGCGAAAAGTTGGTTGAAAAATACGCGAAGAAGCGAGCAGAGCTAAAAGAGCAGTTTGAAGCTGCCACAAGCCAGCAAGAAAAGTTAGACATCCACCGCCAGATTCAGCAATTGCCCCGCAACAGTGCTCCCACCCGCCATCGCAATCGTTGCTGGCTGACGGGTCGCTCTAGAGGATACTACCGCGATTTTGGCTTGTCTCGCCACGTCATTCGTGAAATGGCACACCAGGGTCTATTGCCCGGAGTGGTGAAATCGAGTTGGTAATTTCCAATCTTTCCACCCTTTCTAGATAGGTTCCCTTGCTACCTGAACACCCACTACACCATGGACATACGTTTCAGAGCTTGGGAGGGCACTTTACCTATCGAGTCGTTGGTCCCTGCTGTCGGCTGTTCGATCGAGAAGAGCTGCCTTGGCCCTGCTGTCGCGTTGAGTGGCGGGGCAAGGAGCCAAGCTGGCGACGCATCGGCAAGCGGTTCGTCCTCGACCTCGCCTCTCGAAACTCTCCGTCCTACAGTGTGGAAATTGTAGGACAACATTCCCAAGAGCCAATGGTACTGACTCTCTACTGGGCGAAATTGTCTGCATCGCAGCGAGAGTGGTGGTATTCCCATCGCCGCGATTCCCCCTTAACGACTCATATCCTAGAAGCATCACGTTCCTGACCTATGCTCCTGACATAGGGAATAGGGTCAATCGTTGAGTCATCCACTCATATGACCCTATCGAGGGAGTGTCAACCGATCCTTTTGAGGGAAGTGTAAAGCTTTGGTGAAGAACTAAGCTATTAACACTGAAGATTTCAAGGGACTGTGAAGTAATGAACGACCGAATTGTAGCCTTACTGAGACAACGCAAAGAGCAGTGGCTTCGATTTCATCGGCTTCGTGACGTTCGACCCACCGAAGCGTCGATCGCTCGTAGAACTGCGCTAAGAATGGAGCGTCAATTAGCTGATGAAGGATTTACTACCTTGCCCCACATTCGGGCAACTGCTGTTTAGACAAATTGCTCCAAGGAAACTCTTGCCATCAAAGACCCCCGGCTTCTTCGAGAAGCCGGGGGTCTACTGCAAAATTTAGGAAATCTATCCCTCTTTAACTGCGAATCTCATTCCACAACTGCACCCACTGATCGTAATTCTTCACACTCTGCCACATATTAATTTGGGAATGCAGCGACAGATCATCCATAAACAACTCATGGGCACGCTCAGCCCCGATCGCCGCTACTCCCAATTGCGTCGCTCCAGAATAACCCGTCACCTCCATCACACCTTTTTGTCCGTCGCCGCTGAGGATGTAATCGATCCACTTGTAAGCCGCCTCAGGGTTGCGGGAGTTTTTTGAGATCATCCAGGAATCCGTCCACCCCGTCAGCTTTCCTTTAGGACTAGCGGAGGCGATCGGGAAACCTTCGCTACTCAGTTGGGTGTAGGTCAGGGGCCAGGCATGGGCTAACACGACTTCGCCCGATTGAAACAAATTCGCCAGTTCCCCTGCCGTTGTCCAAAATTTGCGGACGTTGGGGCGCAGTTCCAGCAACTTGGTTTTAACTTCGGCGAGATCCGCGTCAGTCAAATCGTAGGGATCGCCCTTACCCAACCACAGGGCAATATCGGCGATCGTCATCGGGTTATCTGGCAATGCGATCTTGCCAGTGTATTGCGGGTCGAATAAGATATCCCAGGACTGGGAGCCGACTTGACCACCTCGGTGTTGTAGACCAACACGTTAGGTCCCCAAGCGAAGGTAACGCCATAGGGCTTGCCATCAAAGGTGTTCCACTTGCCACTTTGGAAGGAAGAGAATACTTCGTCGTAGTTTTCTAGTTGGTCGGTGTCGATCGCCTGCACCAGTCCAGCTTTGTATAACCGTTCCGTAATATCCCCAGACGCCGAAATCAGATCGTAGGTGCGCCCCCGTCCGGCTCGAAACTTAGCAAACATTTCATCGCTCGAACCAGCGTAGGTTGCCTTGACACTGCATCCAGTTTGTTGTTCAAATTCGTCTGCAAACGAGGGATCGGTGTAGCCTTCCCACACGATCGCAGTCAAGGTGCAATCTGCCGCCTGAGCAACAGGCACAGGAAAAATCGTCCAACCCAATCCGAGCAAACTAACCAATAGTGTGGTCAGTAATCGATTCCACATAGCTGTTTCCCCCAAACGAAATGGAAACTTGAAAGAACGCGGCATAATTTCCTGGATTGAAATTCAAAGTTAAAAGGATGGATGATGGGGCTAAACGATGCGCAATCCTATCTCCATCAAGACTCTTAGTCTATCGCCATCAAGCGATCGCCTCCAGCAAACACCAACCTTCTCTTAATAATCCGCTCTTCCTACTTAAAGAAAGCACAAAAACACGATCGCCAGTTGTGAGAAGGCACACAACTGGCGATCGCAATCGGTTTAACAGCTTAGGTCAATGGAGCAGCCACTATGCCGTGACCCGGATTATTCGCCACCGACGCTAATATCACTTCCCAAAACCTCTGCCCCACTAAGATTAACCCCGGTTAAGGTTGCTCCTTCGGTTTCAGCATGGTACATCTGCACTTGGGTGAGATTGGCGTCAGTCATGTCCACATAGTTAAGCGTGGCATTGGTCACAAACGCATCGGTTAGATTGGTGCCAATCAAGTTGGCTCCGGTTAAGTCTGCCCCTTCCAAGTTTGCCCCGGTGAGGTCAGCGCCTGAAAGATCCGCATTACGCAGATCCGCTCCAATTAAGTGAGCTCCGCGTAGGTTAGCGTTGGTTAAATCGCAGCTCGCACACAAGTTGGTTTCCAGCAATTGCCTAACGTGCTCTGGGTTTTCTGCTTTGGCAACTGGCGTGATCAGCAATGGCACCATCAGCCCAATTACACTTAAAATCGCTCGTTTGATCATAGTCCCTCCAATACAACAACGAGGGGGTGAGCAGGTAAGCTCCTATACATAAGCTTGGCACTTTCCCCGACCAATGCCCTCAGTCAATAGAATGATTTTGTTTTCTATGATAGAAAGTCGCGATCGCCTTCTAGCGGCTGAGTAGACGCTTTTCATTCTGTAACGTACATGGGATGCCCCCATCCTTGAGTAATTGGTGAAGCTTGAAAAATCACTCAGGAGATGGGAGGTTTTTATCGGAGCGATCGCAACTCTACAACACCTCAGCCCGCAACTTTGCCAACGGCAGACAGAGAAACTTACGCCAACCAGGGACGTAGGCTCGCTTATTAAACACGTCGTATTGGTTTTCCTCAATCACATCCAGGATTTTGCGATACAGCATCAACGCCGCCCACACCGGGAACCGCGCATCACGACTGAGGAAGCTAATCCCCCGCTCTGCCTCGTTGTAAAACTTACGTGCCCGCTGAATCTGAAAGCGCATTAATGCTTGCCAACGTTCATCGACCACCCCGTTTAATAAATCCTCCTCGGTGTAGTTAAACAGGGCGAGATCGGCTTGGGGTAAATAAATTCGTCCTCGACGGGCATCCTCCCCCACGTCTCGCAGAATATTGGTCAGTTGGTTGGCAACGCCGAGGGCGATCGCCTCCTGCTTGGGTCTAACGAAGGGCGATCGCCACGGCGTTGTCTGCTCCATTGCTGCCCCCATTACCGCCTCCGACATTAACCCCACTGTGCCTGCCACCCGATAGCAGTAGAGTTCCAACTCTTCAAACGTCTCGTAACGGCTGCGATAGAGATCCATCCGTTGACCCGCGATCATTTCTCGGAAGGGTTCGATGTCGATCGGGAATCGTTCTAGGGTGTCCACTAGGGCAACATCGGGAGCTTCCAATGGGTGCCCCGAAAAATCGAGTCTAGATTTTTTTCCCAGCGATCGAGTGTGTCATCAGTTGTTGACTTGGCTTGAGGTCCATCTACCAACTCGTCGGTGCGGCGACACCAAACATAAATTGCCCAGATCGCCCGACGCTTTGGCGGAGGCATGAGCAATGTCCCCAAATAAAACGTTTTGGAGTATTCCGCTGTGATCTGGCGGCAGAGTTCGTAGGAGTCTTCCAGGGAAGCCAAGGGAGCAACATGGGGTGGTAATTCAGCAATTGCAGCATTCCGTCGAAGGAGGGGGTTAACTCTAGTGCTACGAAAGCAAATTGCTATCAGCTACCAGCTTTTCAGGTAAGGGATCATTCGGTCAAGCTTCTAGCTCACCGAAGGCTGTAATTCCTCAGCGGCATCGATTGATTTGGACAAACGGCTCGATCCCGATGCATCAGCGGACTGTTGACGATTGATCGCTTGAGCGGTCAGTTTGCCCGCCAGTACAGCGCCTTCCATACTGCCAAAATAGGGCTGTTGGGTGTAGCTGCCTGACAGGAAAAAGTTGGCGATCGGCGTCTCTTGGGCAGGACGGAAATCTTGCCGTCCGGGGGTTGCCTTGTAGATCGATCGGGGGGTCTTGACCACTTTGGCTTTCAGCACTTTAGCAGGCTCAGGGATCTGATCCGGAAAAAGTTTCGCTAATTCCACCATCGTTGCCCCAATAATGGCATCATCGGTCTGGTGAATCCACTCCTCCGCTGGCGCTAAGACCAGTTCCAGCATCGATTGGTCAGGATTGGCATATGCCTCACAGGTGACGCTCATGTCGGCATACACGCTCAGCAGGGGCGATCGGGAAAACAACAGATGATCAATCGTGGGCAATTTGCGATCGAACCACAATTGCACATTGATCACCGGCACCCCTTCCAGCTCGTTTAATTGCTGGAAGTACTCCAGTTGTTTCCACGGTTCCGGGGCAAGGCGCTTAAACACATCTACCGAGGTAGCATTGACGTAAATGTCTGCCGTGATTTCTTCCTCTGTACCATTGGAATTTTGGATGACAAACCGATCGACCGTGCCATCGTCCTTCAGCCGAATCTCCTTCAGAGAAGTATTGACCCGCACCTCGCCGCCTGCCTGGGTGACGTAATCCACGATCGGCTGGCACAAGCGCTCTGGGGGTGCTCCATCCAAAAAGGCAATCTTAGACCCATAGCGCTCCTGCAAAAATCGATTCAGCGCTCGCAGGGGAATTGTTGCGGAAATTTCCTCTGGGTTGATGAACTTCAAGGCTTTAGAAACCGCAATGAAAATATCACTGGTAATCCGCGACCCGATCCCCTGCCGCGTCAGCCATTCCTCTAGGGTGTATTTGTCCATGTTGTCCACGTATTGCTGTCCGCGCACGATCGCAGGCAACAACCCAATGGCAAAGCGCACCTTTTGAGTCCAGGTCAGCATGTCGTTGTTGCGCAGAATCGACACGATGATGTTAAACGGGGCAGGGATATCGGGCACGTCAAACCAGGACAACACACCGGGCTTTTCCGGTTGGTTGAAGACGAGCGCATGGCGCTTCCACTGCAAGCGATCGCCAATCTCCAGTTCCTTGATCAATTGCAGCATGTTGGGATATGCGCCAAAAAAGACGTGTAACCCGGTTTCCACCCAGTCGCCATCCTCATCTTTCCAGGCAGCCACCAATCCACCCAAGACCTCGCCCCGCTCGAACACAATCGGCGTGTGTCCAGCGTCAACTAAATACTTTGCGCAGGCTAGACCTGCTAAACCACCACCGGCGATCGCAACTCGCATGAACTCTTACTACCTTCCGATGAACAACACATAGCTTTTGATTAAAGGCAACAGTATAAACGCAATGTCCTGGCAAGTAGCCGTTTACTACCTACAAAAACATTAACTGTTTAACCCTACTCCATTAAGATTATATGTTTCATTCCGTAACATTTCGAGTAAAGCCCCCATTTCTTCGACTGAAACGCTATGAATGAATGGGAAAAGTAATTAAAGGGTAGGGGTATGCCCCTACGCAAGAAAATCTCACTCCAACCCTCTGTGCTGCTTGGGAGAATTGTTCATGGGACACCTGTTTAGCCCGGCGACGATGAAACGTTGGCGATCGCTCGTTGGATTAGGCATGATGGCGATCG
>JAAUSV010000490.1 GCA_012032525.1 Leptolyngbyaceae cyanobacterium SL_7_1 | reverse complement strand
CTTTGGAGTAGACTGACGATGAGTATTCCGCTAAGGAATAATAGGATGGGTTGCCACTGGAACTTCATCCTGTAAAAACCTAAAACCGCCATGAAACTGTACCCCGAACGGCGAAGGGTGCGCCATAAAACACCCGCAGTTCGCTTTCTGATGCTTCAAAGTAGCGAATATCAAACAAGTTCTCAATGTTAATGCCAACCCGGAAATTATCTCGGTTGTAGAACAGGGCAGCGTCGGTGCGGGTATAGGACGGAACCTGGAAGGTGTTTTCCAGATTTCCCTGGCGATCGCCCACATGGAACAGACCCAGCCCAAACCCCAGACCTTGCAAATCCCCTGATTGGATCTCGTAAGTTGTCCATAAGCTAAAGGCATTCTCTGGCACATTGTTGAGGCGATTACCAACCTCAAAGCTATTGTCTTCAGTAATTTCGGCATCGGTGTAGGCATAACCCGCTACAATATACCACCCCGGCAGAATTTCCCCCGTTGCAATCAACTCAACGCCACGACTGCGCTGTTCGCCAGTTTGGATAGAGAAATTGGGATTGTCTGGATCGGACGTGAGGACGTTCGATCGGGTGATGTCGTAGAACGCTAAGGTGGTGGACAGGCGTTGATCGAGCCAATCGGATTTGATGCCGATTTCGTACTGAGTGCCCCGTTCCGGGCGAAAGAGGGAATTGTCGAAGGCAGTGCCAACACTTTGGAGAAAAGAGCGGCTGTAGCTGGCATAGAGAGAATGCTCCTCGCTGGGTTGATAGACCAGTCCTATTCGTGGGCTGAAGGCTTCATCCTGCTGAAACGATTCGGAACCATCAGCAGATTCAATTTCCTGGCTCACTACATCAAACCGCCCACCTAGCAGCAGATTTAACTGGGGCAACAGGGTAATTTGATCCTGTAAGTAAACGCCAAAGCTGTTGGTGATAAAGGGTTCTTCAGGAAATGTAGCGACCAGTTGCCGCCGCGATCGCCCATACACGGGATCAAAGATATCGATCGGGTCCAGCGCAAACTGCCGATTACTTGCCGAATACACATCCCGGTTGAAATCGAAGCCAACCAACAGACGATGGACAATACTTCCTGTCTGGAAATTACCAACAACGCTGGTATCAATAGCCCAGTTGTCCTGGGATTGATCGCTTGTGCTGAAAAGTCCCCGCTCCAGCGTCCGCTGATCGTCCAGCAGTGCCGACGGAAACAGTGAATTTTGTGGTGTTTGCAAAAAGCTGATGCGAAATGCATTCTGGAGTTGCCAGTTGGGACTGAACTGATGGTCGAGAACATACCCCAGCCGCAAAGCATAGCGCTCGTTACTGTCTAGATCATCATCCGGTTCCCCAATAAAGCGATCGCGGGCAATCGTCCATTGATGTTGGGCAGTACGGTTCCCCTAGCGGGCAAACCCCGGTCGTTAGGCTGTTGGGAAATGGTGTATTCCCCTTCCAGGGTCAGCCGAGTCGCTGGGCTGATTTGCCAAGTGAGGGAGGGAGCAATGAGATAGTTTTGGCGATCGAAAAAGTCAATAAAGGTGTCAGTGGTGGATGCGCCTGCGATGAACCGATAGAGCAAGGACTCCGATTCATTCAAGGAACCTGTAAAGTCTACCGATCCGGCAAAGGTGCCGAAGTTGCCAACCGTGCCCTCCAAAATGTATTGAGGATCGGCTAAAGGACGTTTGGTTACAATGTTGACGGTGCCGCCTGGTCCACCCTGGCTGAACAATGCACCTGCCGGTCCCCGAAGCACTTCAATCCGTTCAATGTTGGGAATGGCAATTCGAGTGGTAATGTTGGTTCCATCCCGTAACCCATTGCGGAAAATATTTCCTCCCGAAAACCCTGTGGAGAAACCGCGAATGGTGTAGCTTTCAAAGGCAGACTGGGAGGAGTTGTCAGGAGTAACGCCAACAACTGTACGCAGGGCTTCGTTAACGCTTTGCACCTGCCGATCTTGCAACAATTCCTGGGGAACGACCTGGACGGAAAAGGGCAAGTCCCGCAGGGGGGTGTCGGTTCTGCTGCCTACGGTGGCACTGGGGACGCGATCGCTTCCGCTTCATCCGTCGCCACAATTTGAATGGCATCGTCTGCCCCTTCTGCCTGCGCCAGTCCCGGCACTACCTGCAACACCAGGGTTCCGGCGGTACTGCTGACCTCAGCGATCGGTGGCGCATTGGTTCCAGTCACAACCACTCGAATGCCCGTACCACGCGGTGAAATCGTTACCAGAGCAATTTCCTCAGTTGGGTTAAACTGCTCAAACGAATCACCCTCCGGCAATGCCAACACCGCATCAGGAATATCCGCAATCAAAGCATTGCCACTGACAGAGGTCGTAATCGCAGGCTGTTGGTTGGCTGCCGTTTCTAGACGAATCTCAACTCCTATTTCGGTAGGGTTAATCTGCACCCCCGTGATTTGTACCGTCGATTGAGCTAACCACTCTTCCACAGGGGTAGGTGTTGTTGCCTCCACTTGCGCTTGCGCCTCAGGGATCTGACTACCAGCCAGCACAACACCTAAACAACATCCAACGATCCAACATTGCAATTGCACCTTATACACACGCGGCAAATCCATTCCCATCACTCCTCACACGACTCTTGCTAACTCTGGTGTTGTGCTGAAGCAAACCCAAGTTAGATAAAAACGATTCTCAATAGTGATGAGAATAGAGGATTCGGGCGATCGCCTTTTGCCCAAAACGGATCTTTTTTTGTCCGATCCGGATCTTTTGCGGTTACGACGCTTTACGGCAGGCGATCGGAGTCATACCATAGCGCTGTTTGAAGGCGTGACAAAAACGGCTCTGGCTGGCGTAACCCACCGTGTGGGCGATCGCCGCAATACTCAACTGCCGTTCGGCTAACAGTTGTTTCGCCCGTTCCATGCGGCAGGTTTGCAAATAGCCAAATACGGTCGTGCCAAATATCTGACGAAAGCCAGCTTTTAGCTTGTAGTCGTTAAGCCCCACCTGTCGAGCTAAGTCCATCAGCGACGGCGGATTTTGGATATCATGCACTAAGACCTCTCTGGCATGATGAAGCCGCTCGACATCATCGGTATGAAGGGTGCGAGAGTCCGTTGACGGGTTGTGC
>JAAUSV010000489.1 GCA_012032525.1 Leptolyngbyaceae cyanobacterium SL_7_1 | reverse complement strand
CGAGTTGCCAAGCGAGTTGCCAAGCAGGTTAAGAGCTGGCTATCCCCGGCTTATTTTAAGGAAAATGATTGCGCGATCGCCCGCTTATTGAGAAGCTAATTGAGAAATTTAGGGAGGGAAAACGGGGTGACATTGAGATTACAATATCCTGTTGATTGGTTCGCTGAAGGGCGATTCCCCCAATCCTCCCAACGCTTTCCCAGACCGTAACTACGCCATTATCCCTATGAAGTCTTATTTAGCGGCTGCCGTCCAAATGAATAGTGTGCCTGATTTGGACAAGAACTTGATGCAGGCAGAGGATTTGATTGATTTGGCAGTCCGACAAGGCGCAGAGTTGGTTTGCTTGCCTGAAAATTTTTCCTTCTTGGGAGATGAAACAGCAAAGTTGCAGCAGGCGGAGACGATCGCTCAACGCAGTGAGAAGTTTCTCAAAACCATGGCGCAACGCTATCAGGTCACGCTCTTGGGGGGCGGTTTTCCCATTCCAGCCGAAAATGGCAAGGTATACAATACGGCATTGCTAATTGCCCCATCGGGGGAAGAATTGGCTCGCTACGAAAAGGTGCACCTCTTTGATGTCAATTTGCCCGATGGCAATACCTACCAGGAATCCAAGACCGTTCTGGCTGGAGAACAGTTGCCCCCGATCTATCCCTCAAAGGACTTAGGACAGTTGGGGCTGTCGGTTTGCTATGATGTGCGCTTCCCAGAGCTATATCGTTATTTGGCTCAGATGGGCGCAGATGTGTTGTTCATTCCGGCTGCGTTTACGGCTTACACAGGCAAAGACCACTGGCAGGTGTTGGTGCAGGCGCGGGCGATCGAAAACACTTGCTACGTGATTGCCCCCGCTCAGACGGGCAAACACTATGCCCTGCGTCAGTCTCACGGACACGCGGTGATCATTGACCCGTGGGGGCAATTTTGGCAGATGCGGGCGATCGACCGGGGGTGGCGATCGCCTCGATCGATCCGGCTCGGATCGAACAAGTGCGCCGCCAAATGCCATCGCTCCAACATCGGGTCTTTGGCTTATCTAACTAGGCGTTAGGATTCTGACAAAATTAAACCCATAACTTTTTTGAGAAGGCGCGGCTCCGCCGCGCCTTCTCAAAAAGTTAATTAGATTATTTCTGTAGGAGTCTTTAGGTAATTTGTAAAGGAAGTTGTACAGTATACGAGATGAGTTTTGCCAGATTGAATGGTTGACTTGACTGCTTGGCTGACCCACCTTCCTATAACAACGGTCTCTACCCTGCCTGCTCCCTGGCTTGTGCCCCAGTCCTTGCTAGTGGCAACAGCCGCCAGCGAAACCGCTAGTGAAACTACCAGCGAAACCGCCTCCCTAATCCTAGCGGCGGTGTTGTTGAGTCTGGTGGTTGTTTACGTGGCTGCAAAGGTTGGCGGCGAACTCTGCGCCCGAGTCAATCTCCCCTCGGTCTTGGGGGAATTGGTCGGGGGTGTGGTGGTTGGCGTATCAGCGCTGCATCTGATTGCCTTTCCAGAAGGTGGGGGTGAGTTCAACTCCTGGATTATCAATTTCTTGGAGATGACCGCTGGTCTACAGCCAGAAGCCGCACTGGGGGTCTTTCAAGCGGAAAGTGAAGTGATCTCGGTATTGGCAGAGCTAGGCGTGATCATCCTACTGTTTGAGATTGGATTGGAATCAGATCTCAAAGAACTAATCCGGGTGGGACCGCAGGCGGCGGTTGTCGCTGTGATTGGGGTTGTGGTTCCCTTTACGTTGGGAACAGCAGGGCTGATTGCCATTTTTGCTGTTCCCCCCATTCCCGCCGTGTTTGCTGGAGCAGCTTTAACAGCAACCAGCATTGGAATTACGGCTAAAGTGCTAGCCGAGTTGCAGCGACTCAATTCCCGTGAAGGGCAGATCATCATCGGAGCCGCCGTACTAGACGATGTTCTAGGCATCATTGTGTTGGCGGTGGTGGCGAGTTTGGCAAAGACGGGGGAAATTGAAGTTGGCAAGGTAATTTATTTGATCGTTGGCGCAGCCGTTTTTCTGGTTGGCTCGATTCTGTTGGGAAGGATTTTGAGTCCCTTCTTCGTGGAATTGGTTAATCGGATGCAGACGCGGGGAGAATTGTTGCTCTCGGCACTGGTGGTGGCGTTTGTGCTGTCCTATGTAGGAGCAATCATCCAACTAGAGGCAATTTTGGGAGCCTTTGCCGCTGGATTGATTTTGGCGGAGACGGATAAGCAGCGGGAATTGGAGAAACAAATCATTCCGGTTGCCGATCTCTTCGTTCCCATCTTTTTTGTTACGGTGGGGGCAAGGACAGATGTGAGTGTGCTCAATCCCTTTGTGCCGGAAAACTGGGAGGGGTTGATTATTGCGGCATTTCTGCTCGTCGTGGCGATTTTTGGCAAGGTGGTGACGGGCTTGGGCGTGTTTGGTCAGCCGGGAATCAATCGCTTGGCGATCGGGGTGGGCATGATTCCACGGGGCGAGGTTGGTTTAGTCTTCGTCGGCGTTGGCTCTGCCACCGGGGTTCTCTCCAAGCCGTTAGAAGCTGCCATTATTGTCATGGTGATCCTAACCACCTTCCTGGCTCCAGCATTGCTGCGGGTAGTGTTTAAGGAGGAATCGACTGTGGACAGTGCACCCATTGCTGCTGGGGATGCGGTAGGACAGGCGATCGCCCCCGATGTTGCAGAATCCCCAACCCCCGATTCCTAACTCCCCCCGTTGTTCAAGAGAATTACTGGATAAGATCCCCGGCTTTTTGAAAAAGCCGGGGATCTGGTGCATTTGGAGTTTAGAGATTCTAAGGGGATTTACGTAGACGGCTGGAGAGCGGCTAAGAAGTTCCGCATAAACCCAGACGAAGCTTGGGGAGAAGCATGAACAATTGAGAGTGTTGCCTACTAGGTTGTCACCATGATGACGATTGATAATGTCGCCCAATTGGCGAAGCAGCGGGGGTATCACCTGAAAATTGTGGCTCTAGATAACCAATGCTTCTACTGGATTGAAAATCTCTACTTCACAGGCAACCCTTACAACAGTTTGCGGGAGTTAGCCCTCTTTATTCAGCAGTTACCCATCGTTACACCCCCCTCCCGTCGATGCCAACCCTAGAAAAT
>JAAUSV010000488.1 GCA_012032525.1 Leptolyngbyaceae cyanobacterium SL_7_1 | reverse complement strand
GATATCATTTCTCGAATCATTGTCCGATGCAGTTCCTCAATCGGGCGCAGGAGCTGATTGACGATCGGATCAGCGGAATGCAATTTTCCAGAGGAGGTAACTTGGCACATTCTCCACCATTCCTGGTTATACGAATACAGCGCCTTCATCAATTTTGAGTATTGCTCACCCTGTTCATCAAGGGTGCAACAGGAGAGCCTCACATAGGAATCCACACGAATTGGGAAAGGAACAGTGGTATTTTGCAGCGTACGCTTGGCGAGTTGTAGTCGTTTAACTTGTGACATTTCTGGATCTCCTGGTAATCTGCCAAACCAATGCGGTGGTTTGAATAGGGCTGACCCAAGACCCAGAGCATTGCATACTCCGTGATCTATCCTGTCAGCCCCAAATAATTCCAAATAACACCAAAAATCGGCTTGATTTAGTGTTAATTAATAGTTCACACCGCGATATTTCAGTTGAATGGCGCTGTTTTGACGCTGAGTAATATTAAACTGTTTGATTCTGAAAGAATTTCCTAGGAAAAGACCAGTCTGTTGAGTTTCAACACCTTCTACAGCAGAAGTAGCGGATTGATAGGTCGTACCACGGTAAGCGAGTTTCATGTTGTTCTCCTTGGGGGTTAGAAGTGGGAAAGCGATCGCAGTTGCATTTCGCTTTCGTTGAAGTTAAACCCATTGTGTCCCGCTTCCCTGATTACAACCACCTAGGTTTAGGGTTTTAACCCCGAACTTAAGTAACCCCGATCAGAACTTATCAAACTAAACTGCGTGCACCGATCCCCGTTGCGTGGCGCGAGACAGTGCTGTCGAAATCGTCCGACAATACTCGCTAAACAGGGGAGTGGTGCGAAATTCCTCAGTACGAGGATAGGGCACATCGATCGGCACATCCGCCACCACCCGACCGGGACGCGCCGCCATCACCACCACCCGGTTGGAAAGATACACGGCTTCGTAGATATTGTGGGTGACAAATACCACTGTCCAGTGCTTTTGCTCCCATAGGTGCAGCAAATCCGTGTTGAGGCGACTGCGGGTCATTTCATCCACGCGCCCCAAACGGTTCATCCATCATCAAAATTTCTGGTTTTGTTACTAAGGCTCTGGCGATCGACACCCGCATTTTCATCCCACCGGACAATTCGCGTGGATACGCCTGCTCAAACCCCTTTAAGTCAACTAGGTTAATTGCCTCAGCAATTGCCCGATCGGCGATCGCCTTGGATGCACCTGCCAACTTCAATGGCAAACGCACATTGTCCCACACCGTTGCCCATGGCATCAGCGCGGCTTCTTGAAAGACAAACGCCAATTCCTTCTGGGAATGGTGCCCGCCCCAGTGGATGGTGCCCGCACTCATCTTGCCAAGCCCCGCAATCAATCGCAAAACGGTGCTCTTGCCACACCCAGAGGGACCCACAAGACTGACAAACTCCCCCTCGCCGATCGCCAGATTTAGATCGGCTAACGCAACAGTGCCATTGGCATAGGCTTTGCAGACATGACTGAGGGTGATGGCAGTGTCCTGGTTCATGCGGCACAACTCTCCTGACGGGGAAGCAATCAAGGGCAATCAAGCCCGGTCAACTTAGCGAATTCTATCGCATCCCAACCCTAAGCCTGGTATGCCTCCACCCCTTTGTTGACAAAATCTAGAGTAAACGCCTGTGTGTAATCGGTGTCAGGGTTAAACACCCCCTCGGCTGCCATCGTATCAAAGAAGGATTTCCAACGGGCATCGGTCATGGCTCCAATTCCTAGGGTCTCCGCATCGCCTGATGTCAGAATGCCGTATTCCTGCATCTTTTCAATGCCGTAGGCGATCTGCTCATCAGTCATTTCGGGATTCTCTCTTTTGATCAATTCGTTGGCAGGGCTGGGGTCGTCCTCTAGATAGCTATACCAGCCTTTGATGGAAGCATCGACAAATCGTTGCACCAAATCGGGGTTTTGCTCCACTAGCTCCCGTTTGCATTCGATCGTGGTGGAGTAGGGATCATAGCCAAAATCGGCTAGCAAAACACGACGGGTTCAAAGCCGCCCTCTTTGGCGATCGCCAGCGGCTCAGAACTCAAGTAACCTTGCTGTGCGGCATTCTTATCAGCCAGGAAGGGACCGGGGTTGAAATTATAGGGACGCTTCTGGTCGTCGGTAAAGCCAAAACGGGCCTTGAGGAAGGGCCAATAGGTGACATTGGCAGCGGAGGAAATGAAGATCGGTCTGCCCTTTAAGTCTTCCAGGGACTCGGCTCCGGTATCGGGGTGAGCCACCAAAATCTGTGGGTCTTTTTGAAAGATGGAGGCTACCGTAACTTTGGGAATGCCCTCTTCAACGGCTTTGATAGCATCGGAACCGTAGCCCATGAAAAAGTCGATCGCCCCTCCCATCAACAACTGGGTGCCATTGACCTGGGGACCGCCCATCTGGATGGTGACATCCAAGCCATACTCCTCATAAATGCCCGTGGCAACCGCTTGATAAAATCCACCATGCTCCGCTTGAGCAAACCAATTGGTGCCATAGGTTATCTGCGTGAGTTCCCCGGTGGGAGAGGCTGGAGCAGTTGGGCTTGCCTCTGGAGAGGCGTCAGTTGTCTGTTCTCCACCCGTGCAGGCAGCAAGCACACCGACTCCTGTGGCGATCGCGCCGTATTGCAGAAACCGACGGCGATTTAGTCCATACAAGCCACGAGGGGGATAGCGCAGGTAACTCATTGAATGCTCCTTGCAGTTCGTTTAACAAAAGATGGGAATTCGATTGGCACTCTGGAGATGCCTTCCTCAATGCCTAAACGTTGAGAGTTCAGGTAGCCCTAATAGTGAGACGCTCTAACGTTGAACGCAGAAGGGGGGTCTGCTGATCGACAGATGGAACCCTTTAAGACGCTACTAAAAGCAATTCAACTGGATTGTAGCTTGAGATACGACTGACGGATCCGTTCGTCGCTGGCACCCAACCGATGGCAGGACTACCCGGAACGGTGTTGGACTACCCACTCCATGACCTGTTGACCGAGGTGAAGCCCGCTTAGCCGATCGATTTCTCGAATACCCGTTGGACTGGTAACATTCACCTCTGTCAAATACCCACCGATCACATCGATCCCCACA
>JAAUSV010000487.1 GCA_012032525.1 Leptolyngbyaceae cyanobacterium SL_7_1 | reverse complement strand
GGATATTTCTAAGCAGCACTTGCAGGAGTCGTGTTTGGCGTTGATGGGGCACTATCCTCGATTGCAGGCGATCGCCATTTGCACCGACTACACTCAACCCATTTCTCTGTCCCCGATTCCGGCATTGCAGAACAAGCGTAAGGTGGCTTTTTTCCCTGGCTCCTCCATCGGCAATTTGGAGCCGGAGGAGGCGGTAACGTTTCTGCGTCACACAGCGGCAATGGTGGAATCCCACGGGGGCTTGCTGGTGGGGGTGGACTTAAAGAAAAGTCAGGCGATTTTAGAACCTGCCTACGACGATTCCCAGGGAGTCTCCGCCGCGTTTGCCTTGAATCTGTTGACCCATATCAACCGCGAATTGGGGGCAGATTTTAATCTGGAGCAATTTGGCTATCGATCGGTTTACAATCCGATCGGGCGGATTGAGATGTATCTTGTCAGCCTAGTTGAGCAAGTCGTGCACATCGGCGATCACACCATCCCCTTTCAAGCGGGGGAAACCCTCCGCACCGAGTATTCCTACAAGTACACAATCGACGAATTTCAAGCATTGGCTAGGCAAGCAGGCTTTCAACCCCGTCACGTTTGGACAGATCCCCACGCCCTATTTAGCGTCCACTATCTGGCTGTAGAACCAAACCATGACCCTACCCCTGGAAGAGATTCGATCGCTGATTGAGCAAGCCCGCGACGCTTGGATTGGGGGCAACGCTGACCAGTTTGCCTCCCTGTTCACCCCCAACGGCGAATTGATTGTGCCGGGAAACCGTTGGGTGGGGATGGAGGCGATTCACCAAGCCTTGACGGATTTCGCTGCTACAGCCTCGCACGTGTCGATCGAGATCCACCGCATCATCGTAGATGGCAACCAAGCCGTGGTGGAATGGCACTGGCAAGACACCACTCTCTCCGGTCAAACAACACGGGCTGATGATGCGATCGTTGTAGACTTTCAAGGCAACAAGATCAGTCGTTGGCGGGAGTACATTGATACGCAAACGTGGGAAGAAGAATGAAGGTGAGGGGAAGAAGATTCGTTAGGAAGGTTGAGTTTTAGGGTGCTAACCGCCCATTACTAACCATTTTCTGACGTTGGACGTGTGAAGTAGTTCCCGCTTTCTTGGGTATGGAGATGGATTTTACGTAAAAACTTTGTTAAGAAGCGGAATTGATTAGGTGAATCCCGGCAGCTACGAGTAGTATTGGTGAGAATGATTGACCGTTTTCACAACCTGTGCTTTCAGGTTGCCATCAGGATGCAGGTGTTATTACAGGGCAAGCGGCTTTGCCGTGACCACAAGGATCGCCCTAACCGATCACAATGAATCGTCAAGTTTCTCCGGATGGGAATCCCAATACCGGGGAATACCTAGTATCAAGACCAAGTCTTACCGTAATGGATTGATCAATGAAACTACGACTCAAGAAACTGCATCCCGATTGCAAGGTGTCCAGTTACCCCTACGGCTCTAGAATTGAATTGTTTGCTCGTTTGGATAGCCCAATTTTGCTTTACCCCGGTATGCGACGCCTAATTTCTACTGGGCTAAGCATCGAGTTGCCCAACGGGATTGAGGCTCAACTCAGCCCCGTGCGGAGCATGGCAATCCACTACGGTGTGACCATCCTAGATGCGCCTCAAGTAGTACGAGAAGGCGATACAGAAGAAATTCAAGTATTGCTGGCGAACTTGGGAGATAAAGGGTTCTCGATCAAGCCAGGGATGGCGATCGCCCAAATGACGATTGTTCCGGTCTACCAACCCCAAGTTCACTTGGTTGCCGATCGCGAGGAATCAGCCACAGAAGAACTGGTAGATAGCATGGTAGAAAGTGTAGAAATGGCGTACGCAGTCAAAACCTACGCACTTCAACCGTAATGAACGATTAACAACCCAGCCCCTAGCTCATCGCTAATCGCTCCTTAAATCCCATGACTCTTGCCAATCACCCAATGACGACGAAAAAACCGGGATAGGCTTGATTCTTCGAGTGACAAGCAAATGGGGCGACCGTGGGGGCACGTCTGTGGGTTGCGGGTCTGCTGCCACTGGTCTAGCAATGTTTGCATTTCGGGCAGGGTTAGCGGTGTGCCGTTGCGAATAGCCGTCCGGCAAGCCGTCGCCACAAGGGCGGTTTCTAGGTCGCCTCCCAAGCTCAGCTCAATCAGGGCATCGGCGCAGTCGGGACGATGGCTCAAGGGTTCAGGAGCAGTCCGCACCGCCCAGAGGCGATCGCCAAATGCCTCCAATTCCATCCCCAAGCGCTGGAGTTGTTCGACTTGGGTGGCGAATAAGTCAGAGAGCAGAATCGGCGTGGCGAGGGGCACCAGTTGCCAGCGATCGCGCAGTTGCTCATACAACACCCGTTCGTGGGCGATGTGCTGTTCCACCAACCAGATGCCCCCCGGATGCTCCACCAGGATATACATTTGATGAACCTGGGCAATGGCTTTGAGGGCGGTTAGCGGAGCCGCTGCATCCGGTTGCGAATCAAGGTCTGTCGGGTGAGGACGACTGCGATAGCTGCCTGCCGACTCCGCCGCTCTCAGCACCTCGCCTACCCGCTGATTTGCCGCGGGTAGGGTTGCGGTATTGAGCCGCAATACTTGGGCGATCGCCTCGCCCACCCGTTCTTGCCATAGGTCCATCTGATGCAGATAGATTTCACTTTTAGCCGGATGACGATTCCAATCAATCTGGTTTGGCGGCAATGAAAGGTGGACAAAGCAGACGGGATGGCGATCGCGCAACAACGTCCGACGAAACCCAGCGAAAATCTTTTGTTCCAACTCCGGCGCTTTCACCATGCGCCCATTTACTGCAACTCGTACCCAATCAGGACGATGGCGATGGCAGCGATCGGGCAATCCAGCCAAGAGATACAGCGATGGAACCTCTAATTCCTGCAAATCCGTCGGTTGAATATCGCGCACTAGTTGCGGCAGGATGTGACGGGCGGTTTCCCCTGCCCAGATGGCAAACCAGGGGCGATCGTCCTGCTCCACCTGCCACGTCACCTGGGGATGGCAGAGGGCGAGTTGATGAATCGTGGCTTGCAGCGCTCGGAGCTGCTGAGCGGGCGAGGGCAACCCCTCTCGCCGGGGCAACCAGGAGT
>JAAUSV010000486.1 GCA_012032525.1 Leptolyngbyaceae cyanobacterium SL_7_1 | reverse complement strand
CGATCGAGGTAATTGTTAAATTGCTGGTGTTGCGCAAATCTGTCCGCCGATTATTCAAAAACCGATTGCCTGCGGGGTCTTGGCTCCGTCCTAGATCGGGCAGTGCGTCGTTATTCACGACTACCCCATCCTCGCTGCTGCCTTCAATTTGGTTAAACCGCAGCACTGGACGCGCCGATCGATTCAACACAATACCAGCGCGATTCTCAATTAAATCGTTGTCGGCAATCAATGGGGCAGCATTATCACTCACGGTGATGCCGTAGCCAGTGCGTCGGAAGGCGTTGCGGCGAATTTCTCCCTTAGCATTGCGGGCGATCGAAACGCCATTGGCAGCATTTTGCTGAAACACGCTGTCAAAAATCAGCGGATTGGCTGTCCCCGATGCAAACACGCCTTCGCGTCCACAGTTGGTAAAGGTAACATTGGCGATCGTCGGTGCGGCAGACTCAATCCAGACTCCAGTACCACGGGTTGCCCGGTTGGTGACGGTGACTCCCCGCAGTTGGGCATTGCCCTCCAGTCGTAGGGCGATCGGCTGGCGTCCAAAACTGGGACTATCGTAGGTGCCACTGCCCTCAATCACAACTCCCCTGCCCTTGGTTGCCTCATCCCCCAGCACCGTCACTCCGTTGGAAATCACCAGCGGAAACACTTCGCCGATTGCACGGGTGTAGTTGCCCCCACTGAGGCGAATGGTGGTTCCTGCGGCAGCTTGCCGCAGGGCTTGGGTAAGGGTGCGATAGGGATTGGTGGTTGTACCATTGCCCGTATCCCTGCCACTATTAGCATTGACATAGAGCACCGCAGTGGTTGCAGATTGAACCATGATGACGTTCCTTCTAATAAGCCGATCGAAGTCTGAACAAAACTCAAGTGCAATCTAGCAGCTATGGGACCGATCCGGGATAGGAGGAGTGTTGAGATTTTTGTGGTTGCGAGGGAGCGATCGCCAGCATTACGAATTCTCAATGGTTCGGTATGATTGAGCCAGAGGAAGTTTTTTCAGTAAACCTGTGACTCCACGGCTGTAGTGTCTACCCCAATGGCTAGCCTGACAAATAGTAAAGCTCTATGGTAACGATCGTAGTTGGCGCAAATCTACTGATTGCCCTGGTTTGTTTGGGGGTGGCACGACGAGTCTGGCAGTTCAAGCGTCAACTAACCGCGCTAGCAGATACCCTTGTCGTGTTTGAATCTAACACCCACGCTGTCCTGTATGGCGCCCCTGAGGCAATCCTTCAAGGGCAGGGGGGGATCGCCCAACTCCGACAAACGCTACAGCAAATCCGACCGCAAGTGCAACAAATTCGCCAACTGACAGCCCTAGTAGGCGTGGGGCGATTGCTCTGGCAGCGATCCCTCAAGGTGCAGTGGACAAGGCAACCGCGCCGCAGCAGACGATGAAATCTATTCAAGGGGTTGCACCTCCCTTAATGCAGCCGTTTGAATGCAATAATGTCACGTTAGGATTAAGTTGAATCTGCACCACATGCAGATTCAACACGGCAAACGATCGGACCACTTTTTTGTGAATTACTGAGTAGAAATGGGGCTAGGAGCATGACAGAAAATCGGTCTGGATCTGGATCGTTTATTGGAGGGGTTATCCTGGGTGCGGCGGCTGGAGCTGTCATGGGGTTGTTACTTGCTCCGCGATCGGGGCGAGAAACCCGTCAGTTCCTGAAAAAATCCGCCGATGCCCTACCGGAATTGGCAGAGGATTTGTCCACCACCGTCCAGTTGCAAGCCGATCGCCTTTCGGAGACAGCGCTGCGCAACTGGGATGGCACCTTGGTTCGCCTCAAACAAGCCATTGCCGCTGGCATTGAAGCCAGTCAGCGCGATCGCCAACTAACCCAATCCGACCCACGCACACCAGATACTCGCTCTGTTCGCGATCCCAGCTTGAGGTAAGCCCATCGGTGACTGAACCCCTATTCTGGTTAGGATTGTCCATTCTCTTAGTGGCAGTAAGTCTAACTGCTGTACTAGCGGCTGCCTTGCCTGCTTTTCGGGAGTTGGCGCGTGCTTCTCGCAGCGCCGAAAAATTATTTGACACCCTGAGTCGGGAGCTACCCCCCACGCTCGAAGCCATTCGGTTGACGGGACTAGAAATTACGGACTTGACCGATGATGTCAGCGAAGGCATTCAAAGTGCCAACCGAGTGGCAAAGCAGGTTGACCAGAGTCTTCTGGGAGTAAAGCGTCAAGCTCGTAAGGCTCAAGTAACCACCCGTAGTGTGGTGGTTGGGTTTAAAGCAGCGTGGAGAGCTTTCCAACGCTCCACCAAGCACCACGCCGCCCGATGGAAAGGCTCTCAACCTCCGATCGCCCGTCCCTAGAGTTTAGTGAGTATGACGATCGCTTACTTGAGCATCCCTCGGCTGCCGCTTCGAGTCAGGAGCTAGAGCAGTCCCCACCGACACGGCTTGGGGGCGATCGCAGTGTGTTGGCGGTGGAGGAGGAGCTAGATGAGAAGAGCACATCCTGGAATGAGCGCCCTACAGCAATAGAATCCCGTTTAAATAGATTTTCTCAGTCAGATTAGGAAGATTAGCGGCACAACGGAGGGTTTCTTGTATGATAAATATTACAGCTAGGTAAATAAATGTAAAGAATCTTCAGTGGATTTTTCATATTTGTTTCTTAGGTTAATATTTGGTAAAAATCACTCATTACAAATAACCCATGATTAGGGCATTTTTCAAACGGGTTGGGGTTTACTGTGCTGCATTCCTTATTTGTGTTGGAGCTTGGGCAATTTCGCCTGTCGCCCATGCTTACGACAATCCAGACTTGCTGCCCGATCAGCCAACCCGCATTATTGATCTGGCTGATTCTTTAACAACGCTGCAAAAGGAAAATCTTGATCAGCATCTCAACCAGTTTGAAGATGAGACGGGTTGGAAGTTGCGGGTGCTGACCCAATTCGATCGCACTCCGGGTCGAGCAGTCAAAGACTTTTGGGGACTAGACGATCGCAGTGTGCTCTTAGTTGCCGACCCTCGTGGAGGCAACCTGCTCAACTTTAGTGTTGGCGACGCCCTCTATGAGTTTTTGCCCCGTACCTTTTGGATTGAGTTACAAACGCGCTATGGCAACCAGTTCTTTGTTCGAG
>JAAUSV010000485.1 GCA_012032525.1 Leptolyngbyaceae cyanobacterium SL_7_1 | reverse complement strand
CCAGTATTTTGATACATCAAGGTTGTTTTTTGTACACGCAACCGATTCCAACCCAAAAATCTAGCGCTACTCAAGATTGCTGGTAACAATCCTGAGCAGCTAACCGAGACGAACTGTCGTAGCAGTCCGCTGGCTAGTGCAGCATTTTAGCACTCCATTAGCCACTGCGACTTGTCATGTCAAGAAGTCGCGGTGGCTAGATTTTTGGGGTTTCCTACAAACCCCATGGAGTAAGACAACGTATGGCTGATGAATTCTTGGATTCCCGTTCCTCTGGAGACGAGGGACAGAGAAATGATGAGGCTGAAAGGGCGATCGCGAGCGCCTGCAAATCCTCATCATCGGTTCCCGCGAAGGGGTGATTGAAACGATTCACAACCTGCATCGCCGAGGCTTTGCCGAGGTGAATGACTGGAGTACGCTGTTGCCCACCCCAATTTCCGGTGAGATGATGAGCATCTTGAGGCGCGATCGGGTGATTGGGCGATCAGATTGAGGCAGAGACGAAGACCCCCGGCTTTTTGAGGAGAAGCCGGGGAACTGATTCACCTCTGCGTTGAAATGACGATCGTGCTCAGCAAACTTACCACAAAATCTCCTTTGCCCATCAGCGAGTCTCGCCCGATCGACTGTAACGTGCCAATAACCACAGCGCACACCGCTCCAACACAATCAGCAGCGCAATTACCCCCACTGCTAACCCAAATAGCATCACGTTCGTTTCATTACCCGCTCGCAGGGCAAAACTGAGCGACGTTGCCACTGCGGGGGGATGCACCACATCAAGCCAAATCATTAGGGTAATAGTGACAACCATTGCACTCCCGGCTGAAAAATAACTGGAGCCAAATAGGAGGTACGTGCCCAACCCGATTACAGCCGCCATGATTTGTGAAATGGTCAATGTGCGAACGGTGTTTGTCCCGTGCTGCGGATCGAGATAGATCAAGAATGCGCTAGACGCCAAGGATGCAAACAGCAACCGTTGGCGACTCAAGACTTCCACAAACGCCAAGACCGCCAAAATTACACTGGTCGGAGCCAACGCCAACGCAAATTCACCCTGAAGGCTGAGGCGTTTGCGGAGGTTGCGGTTTGCCCCTTTGATGGGTTTGAGGCTCGATCGCCCAGTGTCATGATCAGAGGGCAGTGGCGCTTTAGGATTCAAAATCACGTCCTATCGCTGCAATGGTTAGTCTTAGTGTCAGTGAATTGACAGACCAAAAACTTCTCTCTGAAGGAAGAAAGTGTTGTTCACCTAGAAAACCAGTAACACCATGCGTCAGCTACTAGTACAAGTGCCCCAGGGGTGCGGAACGACTGTTTTAAAGATCGCAAGCGCTTGCAAGGGTACTAACCTGGCACAGGTGCAAGCAACCACAGCGGAGCAACCATTGGATTTGGTGTGGATTAACGTGTCCAACGGTAAGGTTGAGGAGCTGCTGGCAAAACTGCAAGACCTGCCTGATTTGAGAGTGACGTTGTTGCCAATCGGGGTTATGGCGCTCCATCCTCCGGCTGAGGCAGCGGCTGAGCAAGTCACCAATGTGGAGGAGCGTAGCCCGATCGAAATCTTTCTCTCTGGCTTGCAGAGTACGGGGTCATGGAGAGGGTTTCTCAGCTATGCGCGATCGCGGGGGTGATTGTCTGGATCGGACTGTATACCAACACCAGCTATCTACTGGTTGCAGCGATGTTGTTAGCTCCGTTTGCCGGTCCGGCAATGAACACGGCACTGGCAACGGCACGGGGCGATCGCCAATTGCTAAAACGCAGCTTGGTGCGATACTTTGTTGCCTTAGGAGTGACGATCGCCACCACCGCCCTCCTCAGTGGGCTATTGCAACAGCAAATTGCTACTAGCGCCATGCTCGACAATAGCCAGATTTCGGCGGTCTCTGTATTAATTCCCCTTGCCGCCGGAGCTGCTGGGGCGCTTTCGCTGATCCAATCGGAGCGCAGCAGTTTGGTCTCAGGGGCAGCAACCGGAATGCTCGTTTCTGCTTCCCTTGCGCCGCCAGCAGGAATTGTGGGCATGGGGGCAGCCGTGGGGCGGTGGGACTTGGTGGTGAATGGGGGATTTCTATTGCTGCTGCAATTGGGGGGAATTAACTTGGCGGCGGCGCTGGTGTTTCGGCTATTTGGCTTGTCTACCCAGGGGACGCGCTATCAGCGGGGGAAACGGGGGGTGTTTCCGTTGGCGATCGCCACCAGTACGATCGGGTTGGTGGGCTTACTGCTATGGCAATTTTCCGATGCTCCAAATTTGCAGCGATCGAGCCGAGCACAACGAGCCAATGCGGTGGTGCAACAGGTCGTGCAGCAAGCCGAGTCCGCCCAGTTGGTGGAGTCCAATGTTCGTTTTACTAGAGCCGAGCTAGGAGGACAAAACACCTTGCTGTGCGTCGTCTATGTGCAGCGCCAGCCCGGAGTGGTACGATCGACAGATCAAATTCAGACTGACCTCACCCAAGCCATCCAAACCCAACTGCTCCACCAAGGGTTCGATGTCACCCCCCTAGTCAATGTCACCGTCCTAGACCCACCATCCCTCCTTCCTCCTTCTTCTCGCCATGACCTCCCTCAAGCTCCCTGAAAACAAGCCCTCGAACAGGAACGCACGGAGATTTTGCAGCAGCTTGAGGATTGGTTAGATCTGCCAATGCTGTTGCTGAGTTTTGCCTGGGTGGCGTTAGTGGTGTTGGAACTGATTTGGGCATCCAATCCTTTGATCGAAGGATTGAGCTTGACGATTTGGATTGTGTTCATTGTCGAGTTTGCCATCCAACTGCTGTTGGCTCCTCGCAAACTGACCTATCTCAGAACCCATTGGTTGACTGCTATCTCCCTAATCCTGCCAGCTCTGCGCACCCTACGGATTGTCAGAGTGGTGCGCGTATTGCAAACTACCCGCGCGACCCGTGGGTTGCAACTCCTGCAAGTGCTGAGCCGGACTAATCGTAGTATGCGATCGCTCACCGATGCCTTCAAGCGCCGGGGATTTGGCTACGTGGTGCTATTGACCACGATCGTTATTTTTGCCGGGGCAGCGGGCATGTATGCCTTTGAGCAGGAAACTGCTACCACCCTGGGTTTGACAGCTATGGTACAGCCCTCTGGTGG
>JAAUSV010000484.1 GCA_012032525.1 Leptolyngbyaceae cyanobacterium SL_7_1 | reverse complement strand
CCTTTTACCGTTGCCAATCGCCCCGTAAACAGCAAGCGCTGCCCCCGTCCTTGATGTACCACGGGTTGGAACAGGGCTGGATCAACGCCACAGTGGACAATGTGTAGATCCCGCCATTTCTCTAGCGGCGCAAAGATCATCGCTTGGCTACGGCAGAAATGGCTGATGCAGCAGACAAATTGCGATCGGCGGATTTTTTCATCTAGTCGCCAGCGGTAAGGTTCAAAAAAGATGTAGGGTCCGTGCAGGGTAAAGCTGAAGGGCACATCTGCCAATGCCGATGCCACCATCGCCACCGTGCCCGCTGAGTCGGCGATGTGGTTGTGGAGATGGGAGATGTGCTGGTCTTGCAATTGCTGGGCTAAGATTCCCGCCTCAATAAAATAGAACAGTTGATACAATCCCCCGCGCCAGCCGGGTTGGGCAGTTTTCCAAGCAAGTTGGATGGCTTGGAGATAGCGCTTGGGCGATCGCCTCAACAACGCCCAATGGGCAAGCACCAGAGCAATCAGGCTGGTTGGGAGAATGTAGAACGTGCGATCGCGTTCAGCCTGCTGTTCCTGCCCGACAATATGTTCGTCTCCCGGACGTCGCACCGCAAAGGTGAAAATCTCCAACCCCTGTTCACGCAGGGCAAACACCTCACGCTGAATGAATGTATCCGTCGCTCTGGGATACATTCCTGTCAAATAGGCGATTCGCATAGCAGCACTCCTAGGATTGGCGAGGCAAGGCGTAGTCTACCCGTGGCACGTCCAGTAGGGACTGATCGCTGCAACTGCGAGCGATCGCCTGCGACGGAGAGTACCGGGGTGTCCAACCGAGTAGTTGCTTGGCACGGTGGTTGCTGTAGCGTAGGGGCTTGAACCGGGCATGCAGCTTAGCCGGAATCATAATCCCCGGCATTTTGGCTCGGTTATCCCACCACTGGCGATTGATCCACGCCATCAGGTTGGCAAACAGGCTGACCAGCCACCAGTTAAGGGGAATCAAGCGGGGGGCGATCGGCTGTTGACCCATCGGCTGTTGACCCATCGGCTGTTGACTAAGCTGCTTGGCATAGTGCCAGCGGCTGGGTTGCTCGTCGTCTACGATGTTGATGGTTTGCCCGATCGCCTGATCGCAATTAACGGCGGCAACGATCGCTTCCGCACAGTTTTCCACGTAGGTGAGGGGCATCTGTCCCCCCCGGAGCAACGCAGAGCAGGGAACTGCCTGCACCCATACCCACCAGCGCGTGCCACAGATCTTCGCGCCCATAGATCATCCCCGGACGCAGAATGGTGACTTGTCCGGCGCGATCGCGCTCAAAGTCGCGGTAGAGTCCTTCTTGGATTAGTTTGGTTTGGGCGTAGTCGTCCCGTTGCAGCGGAGCCGATTCGAGCGGCGATTGTTCATCCAGGACACTATTGAGCGGCAGTTTCAAATAGTCGTAAACCGAAAATGTGCTAATGGCAATCAAGCGGTGTACTGGGCAGTCGCCATTGCCTCTAGCAGGTTCTCCGTCGCTACCACCGTCCCGGCAAACTGGGTGTAAAAGTCTCCCGTTTTGGCAGCGGCGAGGTGAATCACCGCATCAATCCCCTCAAGGGCTTCGCCAATGCCCGATCGCTGGCGTAGATCGAGCCGCACAATCTCTACCGCTGGATGATCGTGCCACGCGAGGCGGGTGACGTTGGTGGTAGGACGGACGATCGCCCGCACCCGATGCCCCCGACGCACCGCCTCTGCCACCACATAGGTGCCCAGAAACCCTGTTGCTCCCGTAATTAACACGTTCATATCCGGTTTTCCTCTGCCAATAATGCCTCAACCAACTGACTCGTGCGTTCCATATCCTCAAAGCGGATGGGTAGGGGCTGATTGGTGCTCAGCGCTTCGTAGGTCTGCTGCAACATCGTGTGCAAGCCTTCATAGGCGGTACGTTGCATCACCTTATTCCAGAAATTAGTCGTGCTGGCTCGCATCAAGCCCCAGCCATTCACCCACTGGTTGACCAGCGGTGACAGTTGTTTGCCTCCTACTCTGGGAATCACGCGGTACAGATAGGGGCGGAACAGATCAGTTTCCACATAGCCCTCGGAGCCGCGCACGCTGAGCACTAGACCCTCTGGTTGAGTGCGGCAGCTAAAGCGAATTCGGGCGTGGGTGGTGCCCCCGATGACGATCGCATCGAGATCGTCATATTTGAACAAGTCTCCACCGCCGTGGTTACTCCACGCTGCCCCCACCCGATCGATCCGGGGCAAAAACCGCAACACCAGGTAGCTCAAGTGGGTGATGAAATCGTGGATTACCCCCGCTGGCAATTTGTGAATGGGGCTAGGTAAATTCTCGTCGGCAAACCGCCCGCCCGCTGCTCGGATATCCAACGACAGGCGCACCTCCACCTCCTGCACCTCCCCCAACTTGCCCTGCTGCACCAACTGCTCGATCGCCTGAATCGGTTGGTTAAATCGATAATTGTGGTTTTCGATCAACTGGCGATCGACCCGTTCCGCCACCTGCCAAAGCGCTTGGAATTCGGCGTGGGTGGGGGCGATCGGTTTCTCACAGATCACATGGGCACCCGCTTCCAAGCAGTGGGTGGCGATCGTGGTGTGGGTCTGGGGCGGGGTGAGGATGTGCACTACATCTGGCGATGCCTCACTCAGCATTTGGCGATAGTCGGTATAGGCTTGCTCTGCTTGAAACCGTTGAGCGGCGTATTTGGCAGCCGCAAGTGAGAGATCGCACACTCCCACCAGTTGGGCGCGATCGCTCTGTGCTAGAAAGCTCAAATGCTCCTTGGAGATCAGTCCGGAGCCGATCACCGCTGCCTTAAGCGTTGTTGGCATGAATTCCTCCTTCGATCGGGGTAGCGGCGGGCAGTTTGTATTCGATTAGGGTGGCACGCTTACCCTGCCATCGATTCAGCCAATATTTCAGTTGACCAAGAAACTGGGGGAATTTGGAGAGCACACACAAAAAAGCGTAGAGTCGCGCATCCGCTGGCGTATCCCCTCGTTGTCGGCGGGCACGATCGATCCGCCAGATTAGCACTGGGTAGCCCAGGAGCAAAAATAAACTCAACCCGTGAGTTGGCATGGCTAAGCCGATCGCCGCTGCCGGAACCAGCAACCCCCACAA
>JAAUSV010000483.1 GCA_012032525.1 Leptolyngbyaceae cyanobacterium SL_7_1 | reverse complement strand
TACTTTTTTAACATTCGTCCAAGACCACCGCAACGCTTCTACAGGTTTGAGGTAGCTCATCCCCACTACTCCGCCAACCCACCATTCCATAACTCCCACTGCCAATGCTGTCCACCCTCCTACTAGCCAACCCGCTTTAAAGTTTTGCACCACAACCGCCACGATGCCAAACAATAATCCAACCCACAATCCAGTTACCAAACTGCCAACAAGCCGTTGTACCCTACGTTGATTTGTGCCAAATTGGATCAACCCTGCTGCGATCGTCAGCCAGGTTGTCAGCAGGTTGGTGAGACTATAGATCGCCCAAACACTCAGTCCGATTAAAAGCCAATCTTGCCCAAAACCAAAGCTAAGGGCAATCACTGCGCCAAAGGCAAATCCAACAATCACTGAACTCAAGATGATGTAAGACCAGCGCTGCCAGGAGGTTCGTAGCCAAGTGTAATCAATCCACTCGATCAAAAAGATAGTTTGGGAAGAACGCACCAACTGCTGAGCTAACCAACTCAAGTAGCGGAGTGTTTGAGTCGAAGAGTAGGGAGTTTCAACACTGCGTCGCTTTAGCATCCGCTCAATATACGTGTTAAATAAACGTTGCCGATGGGTTTCTCCACTGACTTGGGGGCACTGTTGGCAGTCCATTCCTTCATACGCCAACACCATAATATTGAGGATGAGCGGCGATCGCGCCAGTTCTTGCAATGCTACATCTGTCTCTAGTAGCTGCTTTAAGCCAGTGAGATTATCGTTGAGGCAATTTAAGTAGTACTCGATTTGAGCGGGGAGGAGCGATCGCAAATAAATTGCCCGTTGCACAGTCAAACGGTGAGACAGGGCGTCGTAGTCTTTGATGCGGCTACACACCACCATCTCTGTGCCATAGGTTTGCTGAAATTGGTTCAATGCAACCACACACCCATCTCGGTCTTCTAGCCGCACTTCGTCTAACCCATCCAGCAGCAGCAAGAGGTGCTGTTGCATCACCCAAGGCTGGGCAATCCGCTTGGGCACTTGGTATTTGGTATTCAATTCCGTCACCAACCAATCCGCCAAGCGTAGGGATCTGTTCCAACTGGACAGGTTAAAAACTACCGGAATCAGGTGAGTGGTGTCTTGCTCGGCTCGTTCGACTAACTCACGGGCAAGCTGAAGCAACGTAATGGTTTTACCAGCCCCCGGTTCTCCCAAAATCAATAAGGTGCGCCCCGTTCCTAGTTGATCGAACAAATCAATCACCGTTGTCCCGTCGGGCAGGACGGATTCGGCTTGGTCGGTGGTTTCTAGTACCAGATTCCAAGGCATGACCAGGGCATCAAAGCGATCTTCTAACCCCAATTGCAAAACAACTTGATGATGCAGTGATGTTTCGAGAACCCCCTTGACCCAAAAGTTTCTTACCTTGCTCAGTAATGTCTGACGGTTGCGATATTCCTGAGCAGTTAGGGACGATCGCCCCACAGATGATTGCTGTAAAATCGCTTGCAGTACTGTTTTAATCGTTTCTGCATCGGCTCCTTGATAAATCCGATCGCCAATATGAATCGCCTCACCCTGCTCCAACTGGACACTATACTTACCAAGCTGCACCCCATTCTGTCCCTGTTCCTGGTGCAGCAGGTGTTGCAACGCTTGGCGATCGTCCTGCGTCACTTCACCCTGAGTAATCCGATCTAACAGTCCGCTCAGGTCATCGGGAATTGCCATAATCGACACCGTGGGGGCTACCTACCATCAGATTACACAGTGGTTGCGCCAGTCTCCAGAAGGTGTATTAATTCTCTGCCGATCGGGCGATCGTTTGTAACAGTTTCTTCATGCAGACAAGTCCGCTCAGGAGTGCCCTGCAATGGCAAAGATGGTGCGTCGGTTGGATCGAGCGATGCAACGCTCAACAATCAACCAACGCACCATCACCCCTATTGAGCAAAATTAGGCTATGACAAGCAACGGCTGCTGCAATAGGCTCATTTGAGCATCCCAAAACTCAACCCATAGGTCGCAATAGCGTAGACAAAGTTCGGCGATCGCGCTGTAGTGCTCCGGTAAAATTGCCTGCATGACAATGTACCAAAGATCGTCTTCATGGGTATCATCACAGGCATTTGCCAATTGGTCATCGCTGGTGCCATGACAAAGGTAGTACCCTGAGCTAACACTCACTCCCACATGGTGCGCATTTCTGCGGAGGGGGGCACTAAACAAAACAACCTCTTCTTCTGCTACTGCCAATAGACTGGTCACCGCACAGAGATCGCTGTAGGTATGCTCCAGATAGGCTCGCACTTCGGACGATGTAGCCGTGGGAACGTACTGTAAGCGCTGCTCCAAACTCACGTCTAATTCATCAAGCACCTGCTCAAACAATGGGTAATGCGCTCCACTGGGATTGCCCCGGTAATACCCCTGGTGATCTACTCCAGGCACAAATCCAAACTCATCTAAATCATTCAATGTCAGAAGAAAACGAGCATACATCTTGCTGCCCGGTTTGAGTCGAGGCTCAAGTTGGAGCGTCTGAAACTGAGCGGCTAGGAGCGCATCGGTGAAAATCTGCACGATCGCGTGTCGATACTCCAGGTGAATTCGTTGCATCTGATGCTTGTCAAATCGCTTTTGATTGAGCGCATCAATCGCAGGGTGAGTTGTGATGGAATGTTGCTCTAAACTTTGACGGAGACTGGCGACAAAACTAGCATTCTCAGCCCATAGCATGGGAGAAATAGAAGCTTTGATTAGGGCTTTGGCGGTTTGCCGAGGATCATCGGTTTGCATGGTTGTGGGATAGAGGTAAACAGCTAATTGCACAATTACGTTTTGGCTAACCAGTAATTTGGGGCTAACCAAGAAGTAATTGAAGCAAATCTCTCCTTTCCCTCTCATTGCAAATTTACCGAACCTTCAATTTCCAAGGCTGGAGGCTCAGTGAAATCACAGGTGTAAAAGCCCAGATTTCTTGATAGCATTCCAGATCCTCAGTAATTTCTGGCATTGCTGATTTGAGAGCTAATTTATAAAGTAAATCTTAAGCAACTAATCGCCGCACCATCAACCGAATCAAAGAACCATAAATCATGGCTTCACTTACCTCTGAATACACTTCATAATCCTTGCTCAAGCGTCGAAATC
>JAAUSV010000044.1 GCA_012032525.1 Leptolyngbyaceae cyanobacterium SL_7_1 | reverse complement strand
TTAATTGGCAGTATTATTGTATTTGGCTTAGCCGCACTGTTGGTCGAAGGATTTCGCCTGCGCTGGGGGGTAGGTAGTGCGATCTTGGGGCGATCGCCCTTAGTTTTGTCAACTGGCTACTGTTCTTTATTTTGCGATCGATTGGAATGGTGACGGTTTAGCATTAATGCGATGCATTAGTGCGATGCATTAGTGCAGTGTCAAACAAAGATAGATTAATCCATGACGCACCTACTATCTCTTTTACAGCAGCTCCTGACGTTTCGTTGGCAACGATCGCGAGGATGGCGCTTTGGCTTGAGCGTTTTCCTAGGATTTGGGATAACGGTGGTGTTGCTAGCAACTCGTGCTACTGCCTCCGAGACAGTATTGCTGCAATCAAGAGACCTAAGAGTAACGGTGCCCTTCACTGAAATTCAAGCTCTTGCCAACAACGGGGAACTCTCTCCAGCCCTCACAGAGTTTTTTCAACAGGCACCAGAACCACCCGAAGATGTTCGCAAGTGGTTGACGGCTGAAATTGCCCCAGGCATGAATGCCAGCTTGCCTGGAGAATTTACCATGCTCCAACTCAACAAAACCCTGGGGGAACCGTTGGGACGAGAAGATTTAGAGGCGATCGCCACCGCCCTGCGCCAATCCTACCAAGATGACTCCAAGTTTACGATCTTAGAGATTATAGAAAACTATCCCCGTTCCAATGTGCGATTGGTCTTAAATCGGTTAGAACAAGTTTACACCGATGTCAACCTGTTTGTGACGCGCATCAAACCCGTGCTCGATGTCGCAAACCTGTTGTTGCCAGAATTGGTCTGTGACTGCGCTGTTTCGTCGCCACCACCCCCCGAAGATGGGGAAACGACTCAAACTAGCCGTGCGGTGACGACAAATCAACACACCCTATATGCTCAGACCCATCAATCCTTTGCCTCCCTGTTGGCGATCGCCAATCAGACCAAGCCTCGCGCTTCTGAATTAAACGACCCCTTATCACCCCTCAATAAGCAAGCCAGGGCATCTGCTGCTAACAAGCGGTTGGTCTTTACGTTGGGTCCAGTTGAGGCGGCAATATCGGTGGCTGATCTGGCTCGGTTTGTAGACACGGGGGAATTGTCCCGTGCATGGCGCTTCTATCTCAGGTTGGCAGGCATCAGCCAAGCGGATCTGCGGATGGCGTTGAGTCAGCCTGTGGCGATCGACTTGCGATCGCTCGACAAAAACCTCAACTCCCTGCCGGGTGAGTATTTGCTCTACCAAGTGGGTCAAATCATCCATCCTCCCTCTAAACATGCCAATATTCAAGCGTTGCGATCGACCATGATCCTGTCTACTGCCGATGACAATCAGTTTTCGGCGCTGGAGTTGTTGCAAAACTATCCCACCCAAGAGATTCGGGTTGAGGCAGCGCGACTGGCTCGGATGGGACGAAATATTAGCCGAATTGCCCCAGCCCAAGGGGATGGAACCGCAACGGTGATCGGCAGTGCTGCCTTAGAGTTGGAAGGTTGGCTATTACAACTGCAAGCCTCCATTGCTGAAACCGTTTGTGATTGTGAGGCGATCGATCGATCCAGTGTGATTGATGCGCCCATCCCCCAAGTTGCGGCTGCCACAGTTAGCCAGTTCCTCCCCCCCGATTGGCAACCCATCGCCCCTCACCGAGAGAAGCGCGGCAACATCCAAGTGGTGTGGTTGCAAGGGACACCCTACGACATGGGATATCAGCATGGGCAAATGCTGCATGATGAAATTGTCACCATTGGGGCAGATGCCCTCCGGGTTGCAGGATTTGTTGGCAAGGGACTTGGCTTTGGACGATTAGCCGAGAAGCGCACCTACCCCAACGTGATTGAAGAGTGTCAAGGAATGGTCGCTGCCACCCAAGACATTGGCATCGACATGGATGTTTGCCTGATGATGTCCTATGCCGATGTTTTCCAAGAAATCCTCGGCTATACCTTGCCCAGGGAACTGTTTTGGGATGGCTGTAATCAATTTGTTGCCACAACAAACGCCACGATCGACGGGCGACTCTACCACGGCAGCAGCGTAGACAACAACGAAAAACCCATTGATTATGTGGTGAATAATCCGGTGGTGTTTGTTCGTCAGCCGACTGAGGGCTTGCCCCATGTGTTTGTCACTTACCCCGGTGTGGTGTGGCCCAACTCCGGCATGAACGTCGCAGGGATTTCCCTAGGATTAGACACGGCGCATCCCAATAGCCCAGACGAACTGGAAATCTATGGGCGCAGTAACGTGCAAATTATGGCAAAGATTTTGGAAACCTCCGTTAGTTTTGACGAAGCAAGAGCCGCCATGGAAAGTCAACCGCGTGTCCGTGCCAACCTGATTATGATCACCGATGGCAAGTCAAGACAAGCGGGCGTGTTTGAGTTTACGGGCAAGAATCTGGGAGTGCGGGAGTTGCAAGACAATGGCGTGTTATATACCACCAATCACTTTGTTCTGCCTGAGATGCACGACAAACAGCCGCTTCCCGTTGAGTCCTCTAGCCTGTCCCGCTTTGACCGCTTTAAACAATTGATGGAGCCAGAGGGCAGTACTACGCACTATGGACAAATTGATCCCCAGATCATGGCAACCATTGCCCGCGATCGCGTCAATCCCTACACCGGAGAAACCAGCCCGTTGAGTCTGTTTGACGATGATGCCAGTCCGGGAGGTAACGGCTCACTGCGGCAGGCACTCTACGATCCAGAAGGGCTACGGCTGTGGGTAGCGGCGGGTCCGCCCCCTGTTCCTGAAAACCCGTTTGTCTGTTTCTCAATGGGTGAGTTGCTGGGATTGCCCAATGCTACCCCCTGTTCGGAACCCTCCATGTAGAGAGATAGAGAGATGACAAACGCCGTTCCCGACTGGTTAATGGGGCTTTGGCAGCGCGTCTCGATCGAAACCGCTGATGGAGCGCGAGACACTGAAACTGAAGTGTTTTATTTGCAAACTCCAACTTGTTTTGGCGATCTGCGGATTCCAGGCGATCGCCCTGATTTAAGGCAGGCAAGCTTTCCATCCCTAACCCAAGAAACTGCGCTTGCCCTATCTCAGCAACAAGGGTTTGCAGGCATCGCTCAGTTTGAGCAGGGATATTGCCAGTGGTTTCGATTGATTGATTACCAACCCCCGCAACCCAGTCGAGATATCGGTTTACTGTATTGGGAGCATGACCTCCTAATTGAGGAAGGCGTGGATCAGGTTTATCGAGAGGAATGGCAAAAAATCGATGATGGGGATGGAGATTTCACCGCTCTAGTTCTAGTAGAACCAGACTTACCCCCCGCTTCACACTGGAGTGCCAGTTTGGTGATCGCGGGCGATTATTTCGTTTACAGTCAAAATCGATCGGTTTCACTGCCCTCTGCTGAGTCGTTAGCAGCGTGTCTGATGCACTCCACAGATTTCCAGGAGCAGCAAGCCTACCTTTCCTGTGAGATCTCGTTTGGGCGCTGCCAAACAGGTGGTGTACCCTGGGAGATTCAGCGATCGACCGTTCCTTGGCGCGAAGGCTCTGCCCTCTGGTCTCCATCGGCTTGGCGGGTTGACTGGGAAAATCGGCAGATTTTGCAAACCGTCCAGCAAGAGCAGCGGGTGTGGCAAATTCGGGAATGGGGCACTGGGAGAGCAATGGGGGTTAACAATCGTTAGCAAAGGCATAGGCAGCCATACTCAACACCCCGTAGGTGTAGCCCCGATGCAGGGGAATGCCTTCCGGGTTTGTCCCACCTGCACCCAACGCTACAAACAACGGCAGTAGATGCTCCTCAGTGGGGTGGTTTTCTTGGGCATAGGGTGCAAGCTGGCGATACTGCATCAGGGCGTCCCAGTGTTTTTGCTCGATCGCCTCAGCCAGCCATTGATCAAACTGTTGCACCCAGTCCGGTGGCGGTGCATCATATTGGGTGTCAAAGGCATAGAGATTGTGGGTGATCCCGCCACTGCCAATGATTAAAACGCCCTCATGCCGCAGGGGTGCTAGGGCTTGTCCCAGTTTCCAGTGGTAGTGCGGGTTCTGGTGGTACTGAATCGATAGTTGGGTAACTGGAATGTCGGCGGCTGGATATGCCAGGAGCAGCGGTGTCCAAGCGCCATGATCGAAACCCCGTGAAGCGTGGGTTTCGCAGGAAATCCCTACCTGTGCCAGGAGATGAACAATCCGATCGGCAAGCTGGGGTGCTCCAGGAGCGGGATAACGCAACTGGTACAGGGAGTCAGGAAACCCAGAAAAGTCATAGATTGTCCTGGGGTGCGGCGCGGTGCTGACCGTCGGCACAGTGGCATGCCAGTGGGCAGAAATCACTAGAATTGCCGTCGGCTTGGGGAGGTGCTGATGGAGCGATCGCAGAAATTTAGTAGTCGCCCCTTGACGCAGCGGCAGATCTGGAGCGCCGTGGGAGAGAAACAGGGTTGGCAGGGAGTTCATAGGAATAGAGAATGCTTCGTTGTCAGATAGTTCTAATTAGAACTAAATTCACGATAACGAATTTCCCACCCACTGTCAACTGAGATGGCATCCAGTCCAGCCCTCTATGGGGGCAACTCCTAATCTGCTCAAACCCCCTCCGGATCAGCGCTGGAAGGCTTGCCGCAACCGACTCAACAATACATTGAGAAGCTCTAATTCCGATGGATCGAGCTTCTCAAATTGTTCTTTGAGATGGGCAATGTGCGCTGCAAAGACTGTTTCAAACACCTGCTGTCCTTGGGGTGTCAGTTGCACAATCACACTGCGACGGTTGCCGGAGGGCGTTTCCCGGAAGACCAATTCTTTTTGGATGAGGCGATCGATTACCCCGGTCAACGTTCCCTTGGTAATCAGGGTTTTTTCCCCCAGTTCCCCCATCGTCATGGCATGGCTATTACCCAGCGTAGCGATGACATCAAACTGAGCCGGGGTCAGAGCAAACTGCTTGATATGGGCTTCTGAATAGGCAGAAAAGGCTTGATACGCCCGCACCAACTCGCGCATGGTTGGCATGAAGGATTCCTGAGCAGCAGAGGTAGGGGGGCGGGGGGGGCGGGGCGGACATCTTAAGCGCTATCGAATAATTCTAGTTAGATCTATTCTAAGCCTTGATCCTCCGTCCTAGCTCCCATCCCCTTTTACCAAACTCCTATTTACCAAACTCCTATTTACCAAACTCCTATCCTGATTGGGGATTAGGCAAGCGCACGGCAGCGTACGCACAGTACAGCAGGCGGAACGCTTTGTTCTGCTATATAAAAGATAGGAAGACTACCGTGGCGCATGTCCTAAGCCTGTGAACGACTTTTCTGAGCACCCCGACTCGCCTTATCTCAATAATCAGCAAGCGTTGCAGTCCTTGGAACTGGAACAGCAAATCCTAATCCAGTGTGGCTGTGAGGTTGGAGCAATGGTGATCACCGAGGTTGGACTGTTTCACTGCTGGGCACTGCTGAATTCCCTTCCTCCTCTCAGTGGGGTGCTGCAACGCTTACGAAAAACCTATCAGATTTATCTAACCCTGGGGAAGTTGTTGGCTGAGTTTGAGCATCAAGGAGTAATTATCACCCCTCGATTGCCAGTGCCCGAACACGGCTCACTAGACTTGCTCGTTCGGTTTCCACTTCCACCTAAGAAAGTAAATTTTGCGATCGCCCTACGAACAAAAGGACACTCCAAAGTCGTCTATCATGAGCAAAAAGACATGCTGTTTTTACGACGGCGGGGGGGATTAAAGCGGTGGGAACCCGATCATCTACAGCGATTGCCCATGCAGGAGTTTTGGTTACGCAACCATCAGATCGAATTGTTTGGACAATCCTCTAAGGACAAAAATCGCCCACTCATTAAATTGCTCGTTCTCACAGGAACAGCCACCTTAGGACATCACCCCGACCACCTCTATGCCCACGTTGGCAATGAACGGGTGCTGCTTATTCGTAGACGCTCTAGTACCTATATTTTGCAGGAGCAACAACTAATTCCGTTTATTCATGCCTGGTTACAGGAATGAACGGAGAGGATGCAATACTGCAATACTGTTTGCATTTACCTAATTACAACCCAATTTTTCAGTATTAATCTGAAACTGAATACTGGGAACCCGCTTCTTACCTGGTAATTCCTGTGCTCCCAAGATGTAACCATCATGCTGCAATTCCTCAACGGTTCGCCAAAAAATCTGATTATTGCGAGATGAGTTACTTCCCAACAGATCGAGATTCTTGAACAAATACTGTTTGGAAATGACCAAATAATTTCCCTCCTGCAAGGTGTCCCACTTCATGCGGCTAGCTAAATACACCAGCAACTTAGTCCTGTAGTCATTCTTGGCATTACTCCCCAGTTTTTGGGTAATATCCAAATCTCCGGCAAACAACACATAGTCACCAGTGCGACTAGGCCCGTCAAAAAACTCCAATGAGACGGTGTAGGCATCAGCCAGTTCATAGGTGTAGTCTGCGGCTTTCGCCAAATCAAAGTCGCGGGGAACGTTGTCAATTTCGTAGTCTTTGATCCGCAGAACGCTTTTAATAATCACCTTTGCGCCCAGGTTATTGCCCTTGCGGAGAGATTGAGCGAGAACTAGCTCTGTGCGATGGAGCGCCACTAGATCGCGGTTGAGTTGCGATCGCAATTTAGAGGCAAACCCACCATCCTTAGTGCGGGTGTAGCCCAAACTGGACAGCAAATCATTGGAGCGGAAGTGCACTAGGGGTCCTGTTCCCTGCTGGGCAGCCTGTTTATAGAGAAAAAGCACAATTGACACTTGACGGGGATTGAGAAACGTCAATAGCGCCATAAACAAACGCTGAATTCGCCGATCTTGAATTTTCTCTAGTCCCTTGCTGATCCCCTGATCGGTGCAGCTTTCCAAATCGAGGTTGGCATACTGGGCTTTTAGATCCTCCCATTCTTCAGCCGTCAGATCTTCTAGGGGGACTCGGCGTGTGAGCGCCACCTCACTTTTTTCAGTGGGATCAGCTTCTACCCTGACTTCCAGGTAATAGCCCTCTTCGTCCGATCGCAGGATCGGCAACTGCACATCGGGATTTTTGAGAGAGGCGGCTGCCCTCGGCAACACCATTAGCAGTTGCCCGTCTACTGGGAATGTCGTTTTTTGCTTGCTCATTTATGGCTTGCCGATCAAAAGTGGGTGCTTTAAAGCTCAATACACCATTGAACTAGGGGAATCAGCGGTCGCTGCTAACCTAAATGGTATGGGTGAGTCGCTCTTACCAGGCAATATTACCAGGCAATGCCTCACTGATGCATCTTCGATCCTTGTCGTCAAGCATTTTACGATCAAATGCGGGAGAAAGCACATTTAGTTTCAAACCCCCCAAGACTACCGCCGACGAACGCTAGATTTGGGCTGACCCTGTAACTCCGGCGTATGGTTTGCCGCCATAGGGCTGTAACTCCGGCGTAGGATTTTGACCTGTAACCCCGCCGTATCGGCAGCCTGTAACTCCGGCGTATTCTAGATTTCAGGCGGCTGAGATTGACGGTTTTTGATGCATTCTATTTTTATTTAGTGAGTAGTATAGGAACAATCAAGGGCTGTGTTGCCATCACAACCCAACCTAGAAGTTATGGAGGACCTTGCACCAGTAGACTCGCATACAACGCCTTTGTCATTAGCCTTAACATTGGACTTAAGACATTAGCCTTAAAACGGCTAAAACCCCAACGTCGCGGATTGCGACAGCGGGGTCTGAAAAATAGCCGGGGTACTACTACCCTATGAGGATGGTTGGTTTTGCCCACCTTTCATCCCATTATAGGCTGCTTAGAAATAGTCCGCGATCGCAGCGACCACCAAATCATTGCCAGAAAAGTCTTCTAAGGATTTTGAAGATTTCTTTGAGTTGGATGCAGCCACCGTAGTCAACCCCGGTTTCTCCCGCATTACAGAGAAACCGAAAATGATTTATCTATTTACGTTGGCGGCTTTAGTCCTAAAGCCGCTTAAGTTGTTGATTCTTCTTTCTGGGGGAGGTGCTCTGTGAGTTCTCTTCCCCGCTCAAATCAACGTTGCCCTAGTCAAGCAGATTTCACAGCCAACATAGAACGAGAATTCCTCCAAGGTAGTGCGATCGCCCCTCCGCTCTACCAAGTTGCCACAGCCATTGTTGGGGATACCCAAGTCGAAGCCGGTGGCGATGTTGCCTACCCCATCCATGAAGCCCTCAATTGGCATGTCACCCGCTTTGGACGCCAAACCCGACAGATTCTCCACGCCGTACTGCTGCTCAACGAAGACCACACCTGCTGGCAAGCCAAACTCAGCACCCCTCGTCAAGACAAACGCAAGGGAACTGTCCAAAAATATGAAACCCCCGTTGGCAATGGCTCGAAACCTTTTCTGCCTGCTGTGCCCCCGCAGATCCGCCAGCGCATTGCTCACCGCTATGGGGTAGACATCCCCAATCGGGGATCTTTTTGGAATTGGTATGCGGGGCAATCTGCTCTTTCAATTCCCCTGATCTTGACAGAGGGAGGGAAAAAAGCCCTCTCACTTTTCAGTCAAGGCTACGTGGCGATCGCGCTCTACGGTGTCAACGGTGGCTACCGCAACCACAATGGACTGCGAGAACTTATTCCTGAACTAGGGCGCTTTCTGCAACCGGGGCGATCGATTACGCTGGCGTTTGACCAGGATGAGAAAACTGCCACTCGGCGTCGGGTGGCAGTTGCGCTCTTGCGGTTTGGCAATCTGCTGACCGCGGCAGGGGCAGAAGTCCGGGTCGCCCAATGGCAGGGAAGGCAGGGGAAAGGGGTAGACGATCTGATTGTGGAGAGCGGCATTGCAGCGTGGGAGCAAGCCGATGCCGATGCCCTGTCGCTTGATCACTGGCAACTTTGGCAACGGCTAGAAAATCGATTGAGCTATCCTGCCCATCTAGCATTGACCAGTACGGACCTATCAACTCTGCAACTCCCTGATCTACCGCCGCAGGGCATCATCGGCATTGCCTCCGCTAAAGGCACAGGTAAAACCAAGTTCATTGCCACTTTACTCAAAGAGTCTGATCGGGCGATCGCCACCGGACACCGAATTGCCTTGATGCGGAACCTGTGTCAGCGCCTAGGGCTAGATTACCGGGGCGATCTAGACAAAGTGAGGGGGGAGTTTATCACTGGAGCTGCCTACACCCTACGAATTGGGTTGTGTGTAGATTCTGTATTAGCGATCGATCCCCAAAGGTTCATCGGCTGCGATTTAGTTCTAGATGAAGCGGTGCAGGTGATTCGCCACTTGCTCAGCAGTTCAACCTGCGCCCGCGATGGCAAACGCCCAGCCCTGCTGGCACGGTTCAAAGAATTGGTACAGCATGCTCGCCGGGTAATTGTGGCGGATGCTGACCTCAATAACGCCACGATTGACTATTTGAAGACCTTACGAGATGAGGACGCCTCCCTATTTCTGATTCGCAATCACTACAAGCCCAAGGGCTACCCAGTTCGGTTCATTGATGCGCCCGATCGCTCCTGCATTTTGGATGAGCTTGTGATCGACATCAGCACTCAGGCTGCCAATAAGGTGATCTACATTGCCACCGATAGCAAGGGGACGAGTAAGGCGATCGCCCACCTGATTCAACAACACTACCCCGACAAGCGAGTCCTGCTGATCAACTCAGAGACTAGCGGCGGTGAGTGCGAACAGGCATTCATGCAAACCCCTGATGCGGAGTTGAGTGCTGGGCATTACGACATTGTCATCTGCTCTCCTTCGGTGGCAACCGGAGTCAGCATTGAAGTAGAGGACAAGGTTGAACGGGTCTATGGCATCTTCATGGGGAACTCCAGCACCGATGAAGATATGGCACAGGCATTGGGGCGGGTGCGGCAACCCGTGGAACGGATTGTTTGGTGTGCCAAAATGGGGACTAATTTCTCCACCGTATCCCGTTCCACCAACTCATTGGATTTGAAACGCCATCTCTATGAACAAACCTCGGTCACTGTCAGTTTGATTCGCAGCAGTTTGAAACAGGACACCTACAAAGGGGTAGAGGGGTACGACTGGCAAACCGATCCCCATTTAAATTTGTACTGTCAGATTGCCGCTTCTCAAAACTATGTCATGCATCGACTGCGGGACGCACTGCTGATTCGCCTGCGCTATGAAGGCAATCTGGTTGAGGTTGAAACTAGAGCAACCAATACCGCTACAAAACAAGTCCTAAGTGCTATTCGCTTGGAGATTCAGGAACTGGAGGCGGAAAAGCTGGTCACCACTGAAGACCTGACCTATGCAGAAGTGCTGCACTTGGAGCAACAGGAATCGGTGTCTCCAGATGCAGCGACGGCGATCGCCAAGTTTTATCTCAAGGACTTCTATGGCTGGGAGACGCTGACCACCGCAGAGGTACACTGGGACAACAACGGGTTACGACGGGGCGAAATTTTGAATCTCGAAGATTTGCTGTTCCCCGGATTGGCGATCGATCGGGCTGTCAAATCCTTGGAGAAACAAGTCCGCTGGGGACAACACCTCTGCCCGTGGGATATTTCCCATGCCCCGCTGCGACGACGATTGCGGCAAGAGCTGGGGTTAGATCAGTTACTCCAACGCCTGCGCACAGGGTGGAACTATACTCGCTATGACCTAGCCCCCTATGCTGTCAAGGCAAGGGCGATGGCTCCGGCAATCAAAGTGGCACTGCATCTGACCATTACTACCAAAATGAGCGATGTTCAAATTGTGCACCAACTGCTTGCCCAGATGGGGGTGAAGGTTCAACAGTTGCGCTGGTCGAGGGCTGTTGCCAACCATGAGGGGGAAAAGTTGCGGGTCTACGGGTTAGATATCGAACACTGGCGCAAGGTGTGGAAAATCCTGGAGCGACGCCACCAGAGGCGGCAACAACTCCAACAAATTTCAGAAGGGGTTGGATCACCTCCCCATTTAGAATTTAAACGCCTGGTGGGTGATCCAGCTAATGAGTTAGCGGAAGTGGCGCAGGAATGGTTTACGGCTGAGGCGGTCGCAGATGCCAAATCCCTCTGGGCAGCGATGGGGACTAGTCCTACCTCGATAAGGCTGGGCGATCTACCCATCCCTGTGCCATTGTTACGTTATATCGGCTTATTTGCTTGAAGAGGACAATCCTCGATCGGACACTGATGTACGGGAATTTCCTTCACCACATCCTCAAATCGGCTCACTCCATAGTTCTCCCGCAAATTCGCCAAAATCTGGTGCAGGTAGGTAGTGACCTGATCCCCCCGCATCCCCATGCAATGCACGGGTCGCATTTCTATCAACTGACGATCGCCTTGCCAGATCTCAGCCGCGACCGCATGAACGGGTGCATCCTTGTGGTTGCGATACAACACTAGCACTGCTGCCCGCATTAGGGGCGGTGGTGGTGCCACAATTGCCCCTTCCTGGGTCAGGGGCATCGCCGGGTGCGGAGCATTGCCTTGCCCTCCTTCTGCTTGTTTTGTTAGCTTTCTCAGGCGACGCCGGGTGCGGTTGTCATCTTCCCGATGGCGGTAGTGGTGGCGACGCCGGTGGCAATTATAGCCTAGCTGCCGGACATCGTCAGGATTCCAACAGTTGTCCCCGTCAACCCCATGTAAAGCGATCGCCGCTTCCGCAGAAAGGGTGGCGCAATGCTGACACTTTTTGTTAACCTTGCGAGCCATTGGATAGAACGTACAAAATAGGATAGGAAAGCTAACTTAGTGTAAGTTTAGTGTAAGTTTAGCGTAAGTTTGCTACAAGATATAATCACGTTCCCGAATCTACTGGATAATTTTCAAAGGCACATGTAGGAGCACGGTGGATGACTGAATCAACCCAGAGTCAGCAACCCCCCCTTGAGTTTGATAGTCTCCTCAAGCAGGCGATCGCCCAACCTGCTGAGGCGGATTTGAAGAAACTATGGCAATGGCTGGACTTGCTACTAGAATACCTTCCGCAGGACAAGGTGCTCAGGGTAGCAGGGGAGGCGATTGCCCAGTTGGCGATTGTCTGCGCCAACCGGGCAGCGCTGTTGTTGGAAGAGTGGCAGTTGCGCTACGACGACTCACCCGTGTTGTTGGAAGAACCCGTGCTATCCGATGAGTTGCTGACCGGAATCCTCCGGCACACAATGAGCCTCAATCTAGAGGATTTGATCGAGGAGGTAGACCCGCAGCACCGTCAAGAGCGATCGCCTTCAGGGGATTCCGTCGTAGCAGGGGTGGATAAGGAAGCAGTCCTAGCCATGGTTGACCAATTGGAGTTGAAACAACTCATTTTGCAAACAGCCTACACAGAATCTGTCTCAAACTGGTCTACTGCTTTGCATCAATGGATTGAACTTCAACCACAGCCCGTTGGCTTGGAAGCGGTCTTGTCAGGCATAGAGGAACTGTCGCCTGTTCAAGTGTGGTTGGGCTTATTGCTGTCAGACTCAGAGTATCAGTGGCAGCACCGCTGGGAAACCGATGAAGAATTCTATCGTCCGAGCAGCATTAGCCTAATCATCCAACCCTGTCCGACAACGAGCGGGTGAAGAACGGTAGACTCCCAATCAGCGATCGCCCAATCAACACTCCAATTCCTGGTGCAACCCACTCCTGCAAGATTAAGTAGTGCTGTTAGCACTACACGTGAAATGATTCATGGAATGAGACAAATCCGCTGGGGATTTGATTTCCAAAGGCAATTGCCTGGAAATATTCGGGCGAGACACCAGGAAGAACAAGACTTGCCTCTGCCTTAAATCCAAACCGACCGTAGTACTTCGGATTGCCAAGAAGGACACAGCCCGCCGCCCCCATTTCACGGAGGCTTGCTAATGCTTGTTTCATTAGGTGTGAACCGATACCGATCCCTTGATAGTTTGGAGCAACAGAGATTGGACCTAAACCGTACCATCCCTGGCTGCCATCAGAAATCGTAACTGGAGAAATAGCGACATGCCCAACAATTTCCCCATTGCTCTCAGCGACCAGGGAAATTGTTAAGTTCCCAGAATCACGCAAGGCATCGACGATCAGTTGCTCAGTATGGCTGCTGTGGGGGACATTGAGAAATGCATTTGTAGTTAATGCCCTGATGGTTGCCCTATCAGAGGAAATTTCGCTTCGGATTTTTATAGTCATTGCTGATAAAACCATCTGTTAATTTGGATAGGTTTGGATACATCATTTGAGCAATCACGAAAAAAACTGCTAACGCATGAGAATTAAATAAAAGCAGCTTTTGTAGAATAGGTTAGACGCTAGCCGTAACGCATCGCTCCCCTAACCGCAGGGCGAATCCCAACTTTAAAGACAATTGTTTCCAATGTTTCCAATGTTTCCAAATTTTGTGTCAGTGCCAGCGAGTCGCTGGCACTGACACAAAAACGAAGAGACGAAACGGGAAAAACATGTCAGCGTCTCGCTCGCACTAGAGATACAAAACTGAGATGCATCCCTAGCCGCATGGGTTATGCTACGCTGACCCATACGATGCAAGAGTTTAGAGTTATTTACAGCAGTTCTCAGATGGATAAGCCACAGATATAAGGGTGAATGGACGTTCGCCCTTACGCTGAAATGTGGTTTATACAGATAAAATCCGCTGTAATTCACGATCCTGATGATTTTTGAGAATGGAATTTTGAGGCAAACCTATCAGTAATTACGATCGCGATCGGTTATAACTTACACGATTTTCTATCAATACAAAAGTTCTAAATGCTAAATTGTTAGATAGAATGTCCTTAACGTTAAGGACAACCTACCTTTTCCCCATGTCCTTAACGTTAAGGACAGCGAATCTATTCTAACCTTCACTTCAATAGATGGCTTGTGGAGCTTATTTTTAGAGCTGAAATGTAAAAGCATACCCTTGCTTCTCTCCAATATTGCCTGATCCCCTGAAATAGATAACCCTAAAGGACGTTTCATCCCCAGAACTTATGAAATCAGCACCAGCAATCCGGCAAGCTCGGATCGCGATCGCATCGAATGCGGGTGGTAGTGGTAAAACAACAATGACAATTCACCTTGCCTATGGACTAGGGGTGAGAGGATATACGGTAACCATTGTTGAACTTGACCACAACGGTTCTCTCTGCACATTGGCAGGACTTGAGCCAGCATCCCCTGATCATTCTGTAGCAGTCGTTTTTAAGAGAAACTTCAAGGGAGATTACCCCTTAGTACCTGTGTGGTCTAATTACCTCTCAACAGTCACCGCGCTTCAAGGAGGGAAGCCGCTTGAGGACAGCATCAATGATATTTACAACTCTGCTAGGAAATATCAAATTCTTCAAGATGCGCTTGAAGACTTCCCGTTAACAAGTGATGTTGTTCTTTTCGATACTCCGGCATCGCTGGAACCAATGGGTCCAGTTGCTCTTGCTGCCTGTACTCACGTCCTTGCTCCAATTAAGCCGGAGTACAAGGATACTGGCTCGTTTGCCGATCTACTCGATTGGTACTACGAAAAAGTGAGGGAACTTCGACTAAAACCACAACCAAAACTGTTAGGTTTTGCTCCCTCACGGGTGGCGGTGGACAAAGCCGTCCATCGAAATATTCTAGGAATTCGCAGGAAGGGGGAAGTTAGTTTAAAGGTACTTGAAGAAGATACACTCCCCTATCAAATTCAGCAGCTTGGTGTCCAATGCTTCCAACCCATTCGGGAGTGTGATTATTATTTGTGGGCATCGGGCGTTGGTCTGCCACTTCAGCTTTATCGTCCTGGTTGTGCGTTTAGCCAAGACTTTGACCCTATTGTGGATTGCATTGTTAATTTGATTACAAAGAAATAGGACGATGAGAATGTCTAAGAAGCCCGTCGGGATGGCGCAGAGATTTGCCCATGTTGGACAAAGCCATCAAGTATTTGAACTAAGCAATCGGATTGAAGAACTGGAAGAAGAACTACGACAAATTCGAGCGAATCCAGCTTCAGATACCGAGAACGAAGAACTAAATCGTCAGCTTGAAGCCCTAGCGACTCAGCTTAGCCAACAAGGTGGTGAGCATGATATTCCATTTAACCAAATAAAACCCGATCCCGATCAACCGCGAACAGTCTTCCCTCCTGAGCTTATTCAAGCGCGTGCCAAAAGTTTGCGGGAAGAAGGGCAGTTGAATCCCGCGATCGTCTTACCAAAGGATGGATGGTATCAACTATTTGACGGGGAACTCCGGTGGCGTTCAGGACCCATCGCTGGATTGCAAACTCTGCGTTGTGTTTTTCTAACGCAGGAGTCGTTGGACAAACTCGATCGTACTGCTCTGTTCGATCGCCAACTAACCACCAGTATCCAAGCTGAAAAGCTCCATCCCTTTGATCTAGCCAATGGTTTGGTTAAATTGATGGTGCTACAGTACCCTGAGCTGCAAGATCAAGTTGAGGAAATTCCGAATTTACTCAGTGCAGCGGTGCAGCGCTTGAAGCGGAGTGATAAAGCGGCTGACCTCGACTCAATTCGTATTGCAAATCGCGATCGCCAAAAAGATTGGTTGGAAACAGCAGGGTTAAATAGTGTCGAAGAGTTATGGATTTTTTCAACCATTCTCGACAAGCAGCTTAATCCTATTTCTGTCAGCAGCAACATCTTTCCCCTGCTCAACTTGCCCGCAGATCTACAAAATCTAATTCGCCAAACGGGTTTAGAAGGAAGTAAAGTTCTAGAACTGAAGAGACTGTCCCCTAAGTTTTTAGGGGCTGATCAGCAGACATCCGAAAAAATTCGCGAACAAGTCACCCAAAAGGTTCTAGAAGACAAGCTTAGCCTCAGCCACATTAGAAAACTCGTCAATCAAACAATCCAAGCACAAAATCCACCACAATCCCCCTCGAAAGACAGAAAAGCATCTACAACCTTGCAATTGATCCAATCGATTCAACCCACCACAATTGATAAAAATCATCTGGCGGAATTGCGAAAAGCTCTTTATGCCAAATTACAGGAAATTGATGCTGTGCTTAATATGTAGAGTTTCCTAAGCAATGACAGCAACACTATTAAGACTGTAGGTAACTACAGTCGCTAGCTTATAAACCTGAAAAACCACATCTGATCTGCATCAAGTCGAGCAGCCTCGGTAGTCAATCAATATACAAGCTTTTGCTGTCAGCACAACATTACTCTCCCCAGAAAAACTCGAAATTAAGCAGCAACGCTCTGGTACGCGCAACAAACGATCGCAAATGGGTGGAACCAAGATGCTTTGGTAATGCAAATCGAGAGCGGAGAGATGGAAATGGAAGCGCGATCGCAGAACTAGTGAACCAGTCCCATCTCAAATGAAGAGTCCCGATAACTTGAAAACAGAAAAAACTGCAAACAGGCAACGGCTTACGCTAAACTTACGCTAAATTAACCAGCAACGATTGCCAGACTAGTCGTGTTTCCTGGGTTATCCCCTTACAGTTCTAGAAGTTCCGCTTTTCCGCACTACTTCCACCAGCCACCGCGATGGCACGATAAAAAACTTTACTTTTTGCAGAGTATTTGGTCTCAACTGTGTTGAAATATCGTGAAAAACGGGGATTAACGTTGAGACCTGTAGAGTTCTCTAAATAAATAGACATGTTTTGTTTAACAAATCCCCATTCCTGAAGATATCGAGGATAATTCAAGCTAACCCTTCTGCCTTCAGACGTTTTCCCATTCAATTTCCTTTAGAGATCAGCGAATTTTTGAGCGATCGTTCGTCGATTTCTTAGAAATGTGTGTTCCTTTGGATGCGTTGAAAGAAACTGTAAGCCGAGGGAGGTTTAGCCTAATCGCGATCGTCGCCATTGCTTCAATCGTTATTAGTTTTACTGTCGGTTCTAACTCGGTAAGCCCTGGATTTTGTCGTAGTTAAAATCAGGGCTTACCGAGAATATTGCCTAATCGCGCGTTAGTCGCACGGTGATATAAACGAATCAATAAAGAGGAGAATTTCATGCCTGTTGCCCCTACCTATCCTGGTGTTTACATTGAGGAAATTCCCAGTGGCGTCCGCACCATTACAGGAGTTGCCACCTCAATTACTGCCTTTATTGGCAGAGCTTTAAAGGGTGAGATCGACGAGCCTGTGCAGATTCAAAGTTTTAGTGATTTTGAGCGTCAGTTTGGAGGGCTGTGGGAAAAAAGCCCGATGAGCTATGCGATCGATCAGTACTTCCTCAATGGTGGGCAGGAGGGGATCGTCGTGCGCGTCTATCGGGCAACCGATGGAGTCGCCAATGAGGGTAAGTCCTCCATTACCTTGGGTAATTTAGTTCTGAATGCGGCGAGTCCAGGGGAATGGGGGCGGACATTGCAAGCAGGCATCGATCACCGAACCAGAGAAACCGATGAAGGGGTTGCCGATGACGCTCGAACGCTGTTTAATCTCACTGTTCAACAGTTGAGAGTGCCCGGTTCTACGGATGTGATTGCTGTCGAAACGCTACGCAATCTGTCGATCGATCCCAATTCTCCGCGCTTCTTTAGGAAAGTCATTGAACTAGAATCGAGTTTGGTGGATGCTCAAACAGATGAGCTACAGCAAATTCCCGCCTCAAACGTGAATGACGAAACTCAGCAACTTGACTTTATTGCCGCTAGCGCAGAACAAGGCGATGATGGCACAGACGTTGGGTTTGATCAAATGGCTGGACCAGGGACGGAGCGCGATCGCAAAGGACTCTATGCCCTTGAAAAAGCAGATTTATTTAATTTGCTATGCATTCCTCCCCTAACCCGTGATACAGATGTCTCCGATGAAATCCTGGGGAAAGCGGTAAACTACTGCCAAAAGCGGCGAGCGATGCTGATTGTCGATGCGCCTTCCACGTGGACTTCGATCGCCCAAGCCGAGACGGGGGTTGATCAGATTCGAGCGACGCTGGGGGGAGAAAAAATCGCCCGCAATGCCGCCCTGTTCTTTCCCCGGTTGAAGATGGCAGACGCCTTGAAGGAAAACCGCACCGAAGAATTTGCCCCCTGTGGAGTGGTTGCCGGAATCTTTGCTCGCACCGATGCCACCAGAGGTGTTTGGAAAGCCCCCGCTGGAACCGAAGCGGGTATTTTGGGGATTCGCGAACTGTCCTACAAAATGAACGATGGCGAGAACGGCAGACTCAACCCCAAAGCGGTAAACTGCATTCGCTTCTTTCGCGATTATGGCAACGTGGTTTGGGGGGCGCGGACGTTGGCAGGATCAGACTCGCTAGCGTCCGAGTGGAAATATGTGCCAGTGCGGCGATTGGCGCTATTTCTCGAAGAGAGCTTGTATCGGGGCACCCAGTGGGTGGTGTTTGAACCAAACGATGAGCCGTTGTGGGCACAGATTCGCCTCAACATTGGCGCGTTTATGAACACCCTATTCCGCCAAGGTGCCTTTCAGGGAAAAACGCCGAGGGAAGCCTATTTCGTTCGGTGCGACAAGGAAACCACAACTCAAAATGATATCGATCGCGGCATTGTCAATATCATTGTTGGCTTTGCACCGCTCAAGCCTGCGGAGTTTGTGATTATTAAGTTCCAGCAAATTGCTGGGCAAATTCAAACGTAACGGGTGATTCCCGATCGCGCTTGAAATCGCACCCTGACGAATGCAATTAAAACGAGGAGGTCAAGCATGGCTCAATTTAGCGTCAACGCCCAGCGATTTGACCCGTACAAAAACTTCAAATTTCGGGTGAAGTGGGACGGGCGGTATGTGGCAGGCATCAGTAAAGTAGGGTCGCTGAAGCGATCGACGGAAATTGTCGAACATCGAGAAGGTGGCGACCCCAGCATGTCGCGCAAGTCGCCCGGACGCACCAAGTACGAACCCGTCATGCTAGAGCGTGGCGTCACCCACGACAAGGAGTTTGAGCAGTGGGCAAACAAGGTCTGGAATTTTGGCTCAGGGCTGGGGGCAGAAGTATCGCTCAAAGACTTTCGCAAAGACATCATTATTGAGGTCTACAACGAAGCCGGACAATTGGCGATCGCTTACAATCTCTTTCGTTGCTGGGTATCAGAATTCACCGCTATGCCAGATCTTGATGCCAATGCCAATGCGATTGCTATTCAAAGCATCCAACTGCAAAATGAAGGCTGGGAGCGTGACACCGCCGTTGCAGAGCCGACGGAACCCAGTTTCTTAGAGCCTGCCTAGCGCAGGAGAGGAGGATTGACCGATGCAGTGTCTTTCAGCGGATCAGATCCTTCAGGTTTGGGAACTGGGACAGACCCAGCACCCGATCGATCGGGCATTGACCCTATTGGGATTTGCCTTGCCCGATCGATCGCGGCAAGCCCTCAGCCGATTGAGTATTGGACAGCGGGATGCCCTGCTGTTGCGGTTACGTCAACGGATGTTTGGGGAGGCAATGGAGAGTTTTGCCGTCTGCCCCAGTTGTGGCGAATCGTTGGAATTTACCCTGAAGGCAACGGAGTTGCGGCTGGTGGAGCCGAGCTTGGCAGAACCCCCAGCCTATGAGTGGTCGATCGCAGACTATACCCTAACAGTGACCTTGCCTACTAGCCAAGACCTGGCAGCCGTAGTGGACTGTAGTGATTTGGCAACGGCACAGGCAACCCTGACCCAGCGCTGTATTCAGCAGGTGAGCTGTGCTGGGGTAGCGATCGCGCCCCATAGTTTACCTGATGCGGTCTTGCAGCAATTGGCTCAACAGATGGCGGACTCCGACCCGCAGGCGGAGCTGGGGTTAGACTTGACGTGCCCCGCCTGCCAGTCGGATTGGCAGGTAGTATTTGATATCGCCACATTTTTCTGGACGGAGCTCAGCGTTCAGGCAAAGCGATTACTGCGAGAAGTGCATCGGCTGGCACGCAGCTATGGTTGGCGCGAAGCCGACATCCTGGCAATGAGTGCAATGCGACGGCAGTTTTATTTGGATCTGGTGGACGCATGAGTAACTTTTTCGCCCAACTGGCAGCCCGCACCTTAGCGCTCACCCCGATGGTTCAGCCCCGGATTGCATCGGTGTTTGCATCGGAGGCAGGGCAGGCGACGGAGGCAGGGCAGGCGACGGAGACGATCGCCCCACCCCCCCTGGAAATTTCAGCCCCAATGGCTCCTCCAGTGGCTCCCCAACCGCTATTGGTCAATCCAGATCGCCCGACGCTGCCCATTGCCCACCTGCCCCGATCGGTTGCAGCAATGCCGTCTACTTCTAGTAATGCGCTGGTAATGCGAGAGGATTGGAATTGCCCCAGGTGCAACCGGACGTACCCCCAGGGACTGGCGATCGGAATGGGATCGCCGCCGATCGCCCTGACTCGCCAGTGTCACCGGAGCGTCGGTTGCCTGTGCCTCCTCCAGCCTCTCGTCCGATGGCGTCTAGCCCAAGTCCGTCTACCGTAGCCCCATGGTCTCAGGCAGATGGGCTATCGGTGACTGGGATGCCAGTTGATCTGCCAGTTGATCTGCCAATTGATCTGCCAACCGAGAGCCTCCAACCAGCGGCGACCCCAGCGGCGGCGGCG
>JAAUSV010000043.1 GCA_012032525.1 Leptolyngbyaceae cyanobacterium SL_7_1 | reverse complement strand
AGCAGAAACGGCATCGCTTCCACTAGCAAGCTAAAAAACAGGGTTAATGCGTTATTGATAGACTTCATGCGATCGCCGTTCTAAAATGCCGCTCAAGTACGACAGAGCTACTAGATCATTCACGCTATTCTACCTGAATCAGCCTGCTCCGAGGAGAATGCAGGGAGGACTGCGAGTCCTACGCCTGGATGGTGGAAGGAAACCGTTTGGGACTGTATGCTGAGAAATAGCGCAATCACAAACATTCCCGAACACTTGCCAACCCCTTAGTAGTTCCAAGAGAGCTGGTTTTAACAGGGCAGATAGACTTTATGGTTCAGCACTTTCATTCGACTTTAAAGAAGCACTGGCAGTCAACCTTCGCCTTACTCCTCGCCACCCTGCTGATTTGGGCAGGAGCCGCCTCCCCCAGCCTTGCTCGCACCGCAGCCCCCGGTGCTGCCATCCAGCCCTACATCGATCGGGTGCTTGACCAGATTACAGAGTTCTCCTTAGAGAATGGAATGCGCTTCATTGTGATGGAGCGGCATCAAGTGCCGATCGTCTCCTTCATGACCTACGTGGATGTGGGAGCCGCCTACGAAGAAGATGGCAAGACCGGAGCTGCCCATTTCCTGGAGCATTTGGCATTTAAAGGCACTCCCCGGATTGGGACGACCAATTTTGCAGCAGAAAAACCAGTGCTCGATCGGCTGGATGTTTTGTACGACCAGCTCAAAGCGGCACAGGCGGCAGAACAGGATGGGGAGGTGACTCAGTTCAGCAGGAATTTGACCAACTCCGTGCCGAAGCTGCCACCTACGTTACCCAAAACGAAATGGGGCAGATCGTTGAACAAGCGGGTGGTGTGGGGCTAAATGCCACAACATCGGCAGATGCCACCCGTTATTTCTACAGCTTTCCTGCCAATAAATTAGAACTGTGGATGTCTTTAGAGTCGGAACGCTTTCTAGAACCCGTATTCCGGGAGTTTTTTGAAGAGCGGGATGTGATTTTAGAAGAACGCCGGATGCGGACGGACAACTCCCCGATCGGCAAAATGATCGAAGTATTCCTGGAGACGGCATTGCCCAACCATCCCTACGGTCGTCCGATCATTGGCTATGAGCGAGATTTGCGCAATCTTACCCGTCCCGATATTCAAGACTTTTTCGATCGCTACTACACGCCCAACAACATGATCGCCGCCGTAGTGGGGGATGTCGATCCCGATGAAGTCAAACGGCTAGCGGAGATTTACTTTGGACGCTACCAGGCTAGAACGGAGATACCCGATCTGGAAGTCGCTTTCCCGGAGCAAACCGAGGCACGGGAGATTGAATTGCAGCTTCCCTCCGAACCCTGGTATCTAGAAGGCTATCCCATTCCGGCAGTCAACCAACCCGATCGAATCATCTGTGACATGATTGCGGCTCTGCTGACGGGCGGACGCACCTCTCGCCTCTATCAAGCGTTGGTCGAACAGCAACAACTTGCCCTGGGTATCAATGTCTCAACGGGCTTTCCGGGCGATCGCTTTCCCGGATTGATGCTGCTCTATGCCACCACCGTACCCGGACGCACCGTAGACGAAATCGCTACGGTGATGGACGGCGAGCTTGAGCGCCTCAAAACCGAACTGGTTTCTCCAGCAGAACTCGATCGAATTAAAACCCAAACCCGCGCCAGCCTGCTGCGCACCCTGTCTTCCAACGAGGGTATGGCGGCTCTCCTGCCGGAATACGAAGCCAACACTGGCGATTGGCGCAACCTGTTTGACCAACTCCAGCGGATCGAAGCGATTACCCCCGCTGATGTGCAACGAGTTGCCCAAGAGGTTTTCCAACCCGCCAAAGTCACTATCGGCAGAATTCTGCCTCAGCAAGGGTGAGGATTCCCTAAAACCGCTAACCACTAATTGCTCTCACCACCAGACAACGGAACCATGCAAGACTCCCTAAAGCCCACCCCTCGATCGTCTCGATGGCTACCCTATGGATTGATTATTGTTGCGATCGTGGCGTTGATTGTGGGATTTCGCCAGCCTGCTCTAGCGGAAACGGCACGCCACTACACAGAACTCGAATTTGCTCCACCGCCGGAGGTGACGCTGCCAGAATACACCCGGTTTGAAACCGCCAATGGCATTGTGGTGTATCTAGTTGAGGATCACGAGTTGCCGTTGGTGAGTGGATCAGCGATGATTCGCACGGGCAATCGGCTGGAGCCTGCCGACAAAACGGGACTAGCAGGACTAGTGGGCGAGGTGCTGCGATCGGGTGGCACCGAAACCTATCCTGCCGATCGTTTAAATACGTTGCTAGAACAGCGGGCTGCCTCGGTGGAAAGTGGGATTGACGCCACCGTCGCCACTGTAAACTTTGATGCTTTGAGCGAAGACGTGGATCAGGTGTTTCGTGTATTCACCGATCTGCTGCGCCACCCAGCATTTCCTCAAGATAAATTAGAGCTATCCAAAACCCAGCAGCAGGGAGCGATCGCCCGTCGCAATGACAACCCAGAGGATGTGGCTAGCCGCGAATTTCAAAAACTGGTGTACGGCAAGGATAGTCCCTACGCCCGCACGGTGGAATATGCCACGCTCAATAACATTAGCCGCACCGATGTGGTGGAGTTTTATCAACGCTACTTTGCCCCGCAGAATTTGTTGCTAGGGATTGTGGGCGATTTTGACCCGGTGGCGATGCGATCGCTGATCGAAGAGACTTTGGGGGATTGGCAAGCCTCCGCCACCGCCAAAGTGGTGACTACTGACGATCTGCCAACGGTGAGTCAGGCAAACAATGGAGGCGTGTTTCTGGTCGATCTGCCCCAATTGACCCAGAGCTATGTGCAGATCGGGCATTTGGGCGGACAGTTCAACCAACCCGATTATGCCGCCATGTCTGTGCTCAACGAGGTGATGAATGGCTTTGGCGGACGCTTGGTGAATGAGGTGCGATCGCGGCAGGGCTTGGCCTATGTGATCTATGCTTTCTGGAGTCCCCGGTTTGACTATCCCGGCATCTTTGTGGGAGGAGGGCAAACTCGTTCCGATGCCACGGTTCCCTTTATCCGCTCGACGTTAGCCGAGTTGGAGGAGGTTCGGACTACGCCCATCAGCGATGAGGAACTGAGACGTGCTCAAGATTCGGTGCTCAATTCCTTTATCTTTAGCTTCCGCACACCGGGGCAAATCCTCTCTCGCCTAATGCGTTACGAGTACTACGACTATCCATCGGATTTTATCTTTCAATATCAGCAAGCGGTGGCAGAAACAACCCCAGAGGACGTGCTGAGAGCAGCGCAAACCCAGCTTAAGCCAGAAGATATCGTGACGTTGGTTGTGGGCAATGCGGCAGCGATCGATCCACCCTTAAGTACGCTAGTTGAGGATGGAACGGTCACGGCGATCGATGTGTCGATTCCGTCAGAGAATCCGTAGGGAAGCGATTATAGCCATCCCCATTTGAGGGATGAAACTCTGCCGCCCCAGTTCCCCGGCTTCTTGGAGAAGCCGGGGAACTTTGATTTCACTATGTAGTTTAGGACTGCCCCACCTGTCCTCAACCCATCCGATCGCCCCACACCGCCAGCGTCAACCCCGGATTGTAGATATTTAAAAACATCGTCGAACCATCGGGTGAAAAACACACTCCGGCGAACTCTGCTCCATTTAAAGCATTACGGGCAAAGGGATACAAATCCCCCTGTGGCGTCACCCCAATCACTCGCTGTTCGCCTTCGCCATCCTCACACAACAGCAGATCGCCCCACGGAGCCATGATCAGGTTGTCAGGCAGATCGATCGCCGCCTGATTATCCGGTTGAATGAACAGTTCCAGCGTTCCACCTGCTTCGATGGAATTGCCCGGTTGATAGCGCCAGACTTGTCCATAGGGTTGATTGCCTCCGTTTGTGCAGACGAAATAGAACGTACCATTGCTGTAGCAGATGCCCTCACCCCGTGAAAATTGGGTCGCGCCTTTGGCAAATCCCTCGACTCGCACAGTATCGTCGGTTGGGTCAACGTCCTCAATTCTCACCCATTCGACGGGGAGCGATCGCCCCACCACCATGCCTTTTGCCGTATTCAATTGCGGTTGATCTCTAATCTTCAATGCCTCTAAAACGCCCGATCGCAGATCTCCCGGTTGCTGTGGAATGAAGCGATAGAACAACCCATCCCCCTGATCTTCGGTTTGGTAGACAATTCCTGTGTGGGGGTCGATGGCGATCGCTTCATGGCGGAAGCGTCCCATTGCTACCAGCGGTTCCGGCTTCACGGGAGCCGTAGCCGTGCTAGGAACTTCAAAGTTATAGCCGTGGGGTTTAGAGACGAGGGAGTTGGAAGTGGGGGTGGATGTGTCCTCCTCACTGCTGATCCAACTGCCCCACGGCGTTGCCCCACCGCCGCAATTGCGCACCGTTCCCACAAGCGAGGTGTATTGGCTGAGCAATTGGCGATCGGGACTGACCACCAACGTTGTCGTCCCACCCTTGCAGGTCGGGTCGTACCGCTGCTCCGCACCCGCGCTTAACTCAGTGCCGCTGTCGGGCGTCAGTTCGTGATTACGAATCAATACCGTGTTGCCCCTGCGATCGGCAAACGCCGCCATGCCATCGTGCCCACTGGGAACAAGGGCATTATCTTGCATTCGATCGCCAAACTGAGACAGAACCCGATAGCGAAACCCAACTGGCAGATCCAAGATCCTATTAGGATCAGGTTGCAATGCCCCAAACCCGATCGATCGGCTACATCCCTGTAGAGGATGGGTCAACACTGTGCCAGCAAATCCAGCACTCCAATAGAGAAACTGTCGGCGTGAGAGAGGCATAGGGGAAGGATGAGGAATGAAGGATGAAGGATGAAAGCGAATTACTAACGGCTAACTGTTAATCGCTAACCGCTAATCGCCACTTTACTATCACCCTCACCCGCAAAATTTTAACCATCTCAGACTAATAATTTTCTGCGCCACGATCGCGCAAATGCTGTAAGCTAGATGCCCATAGCAGCAAAGGGCATAATGAGCAAGGGTTGGCGATCGGACGTTGGCAGATTGGGCGCGTCAGTAGGATTGGCGGTTTTGTTGGGGTTGGGGAGCACACCGCAGTTAGCTGGGGTGCTGGCTCAGCCGCGTCCGCAGACGGCTGAAGCGTGGCTCGATCAAGGGTTGCAACAGGTGCAGCAGGGGGATATAAACGCTGCGATCGCCGCCTTCCAGCAAGCGATCCAGCTTGATCCGCAGTTCTCCCCAGCGCACTACAACCTGGGTTTGGCGGAACGGCAGCGGGGAAATTTGCAGGCGGCGGCGGATGCGTTTCACCGGGCATTGCAGACCGATCCGTCCTTTGCCCTTGCCTACGCCAATTTAGGAGCGGCGTTGTTAGAGGGGAATAATCTACCGTTGGCGGCGCAGTATTTGCAACGGGCGATCGAGCTTGATCCCGAAATGGGGCTCGCCTACTACAACCTGGGATTGGTGCAACGGCAGCAGGGGAATTTGCCAGACGCGATCAGTGCATTTCAACGGGCGCTGCAACTGAGTCCGAATGCGCCAGAGCCTGCGTATTACCTCGGCTTGATCTACCTGCAACAACAACAGAGCGAGCGGGCTTTGACTGCGTTTCAACGGGCGGTGGCAATTACCCCCAGCCACGCCGAGGCGCACTACAGCATTGGCTCGATTCTCTACACCCAGGGCGATATGGAGGGGGCACTGGCAGCATTTCGGCGATCGACCCAGGCAAAACCAGATTATGCCAATGCCTACTACGGGGCGGGCTTGGCGTTTTTGCAACAGGGGCAAGCAACCGAAGCGGAGCGGGTGTTGGTCTATGCCAGAGATTTGTTCGTCGCCCAAGGCAATCGCCAGTGGGCGACGAGTGCTGAGCAGTTGTTGCAACAGCTTCCCACCCAACCTGCCCAACCTCGTTAATTAATGTTTATACGTCGCAATGCCTGAGCTACCGCCCTTTCGCAATCCCGATCTATTGCGTCAGGCACTAACCCACAAATCCTACTGCAACGAACGTCCCCAAGAGCCATTGCTCAACAACCAGCGCTTGGAGTTTTTGGGGGATGCGGTGTTGGGCTTTACGGTGGGAGTGATGCTCTACCACCTCTACCCCGGCGTCTCGGAAGGGGACTTGACGCGCCGCCGATCGACCCTGGTGGATCAATCCCGCTTGGCTGCCTTTGCGGTGGCACTGAACTTGGGCGATCGGATTCGCATGGGCAAAGGGGTGGAAAACGATCGGGGACGGCAAAACCCTTCAATTCTCAGCGACACCTTTGAAGCGGTGATTGGGGCGTATTTCTTGGACTCTGGCATTGATGCCGTGCAGGTTTATATTGAGGAACTGTTTCTGCCTGTAATTCACAGCATTGAAACACTCCATCCGATGGTGGATGCTAAGAGCCTATTTCAGCAGTGGGCATTGGCACATCTGGGAAATCAAAACCCTACCTATCGAATCGTGGCAGAATCGGGTCCCGATCATGCCAAGGTGTTTACGGTGGAAGTGATGGTGGGCGATCGGGTGTTTGGGCAAGGGAGCGATCGCAGTAAACGAGCCGCAGAGAAGCGGGCGGCGGAGGATGCGTTGAGGCGGGTGAAAGTGGGTGAAAGCGATTAGCGATTAGCAATTAGCGATTAGCTAGCGGGTGACTTGGAATCCTTGGATACCTTCTGGGGGTTCGTAGGAGACATTGACCCGCTCAACCATCGCGGTCGGGGGACCCTGGTGACACCAACGAATCATCTCCTCCACCCGATCGCCAGTGCCCTCAAACACCGCCTCTACCCGTCCATCTTGCAAGTTGCGCACCCAACCGTGCAGTTTTAGTAGCGCCGCCGCATCCCAAGTAGAGCGCGGTAGCCCACCCCTTGCACTTTGCCTGACACGAATACGTGGGCGCGAACGACAGAATCAGGAGTTGACATCAACGGCTTCTACCTTTAACCAAGTGGGAGCAGATTCGGGGAAACTTTGGGCTTCGGGAACGAGGCGATCGGGATCATCCAGCGTTCCCATCGCGATACTGATCCATTCTGATCCATCATCGAGGGCAAAAACTCCGCTGCCACAAACAGAGCAAAATCCGCGCTGTGTGGTTTCGCAGGTGCGATGCAGCGTTGGGCTACCACCATCGAACACGACCGATGCCAACGGAAAATCAACCCATGATACAACGGGTGCTCCAGACCAGCGCTGACACATATGGCAAGTACAGAAATGGGGAAAAGTGGGTTCGCCCGTTGCTCTGTAACGAATGTTGCCGCAGAGACAACTGCCTGTGTATTCAGTCATGCTGGCTCCTAATTTCCTGATCGGTTTTTCCTCTAATTAGTATAAATGAACTAGTCAGTTCGGGAACCCGTACAAAAAAATAAGTTGCAGTTCGTTCCATCCTTCGCTAAATTAGCACTCAGGAGTCGAGAGTGCTAACTCTGGTTTTTGACTGGCGATGAGCGGTTGACATGGAGCGATCGCAGCTTCACAGGTCGAAATGCGTGGGACGTAACTCATTTCACCGAAAGTGCCTTTATTAGGATAAGGCAGCAAGCTACCGATCGCGAGTGGTCAGCCGTTGACCGTTGGTATTTTAGATCCCTATTCCATTGAGTTCTTTGGAGAGTTTTATATGGCAGCAGTATCTCTGAGCGTTTCCACCGTCAAACCCTTGGGCGATCGCGTTTTTGTCAAGGTGAGCGCGTCTGAAGAGAAGACCGCCGGTGGTATCTTTCTACCCGACAACGCAAAAGAAAAACCCCAGGTTGGTGAAGTCGTGCAGCTTGGACCTGGCAAGCGCAATGATGACGGATCGCGTCAAGACATGGAAGTCCAAATTGGCGACAAAGTGCTCTATTCCAAGTACGCTGGCACCGATATCAAGTTGGGTACTGAGGAGTACGTTCTGCTTTCTGAGAAAGACATTCTAGCAGTCGTGTCCTAGTAAGCGATTAGCAATTAGCTAGACGTTAAAAGCTAACCGCTCAACCTCCAAGTTTCATTTCGTCAACCTGTAACTCTGTAACTCCGCAACATCATTATGGCAAAGCGCATTATTTACAACGAGAACGCCCGTCGTGCCCTGGAAAAAGGCATGGATATTTTGGCTGAAGCAGTCGCGGTGACGTTGGGTCCCAAGGGGCGCAACGTGGTGCTAGAAAAGAAATTTGGCGCTCCCCAGATCATCAACGATGGTGTCACCATTGCCAAGGAAATCGAATTGGAAGACCACGTGGAGAACACAGGGGTGGCTCTGATTCGCCAAGCCGCTTCCAAGACCAACGACGCTGCTGGTGACGGCACCACCACTGCAACGGTGTTGGCTCACGCGATGGTGAAAGAAGGTCTGCGCAACGTGGCAGCGGGTGCAAATGCAATTTCCCTGCGTCGTGGCATCGAAAAAGCCGCTGGTTACTTGGTGCAGCAAATTGCCGAGCATGCTCGTCCGGTAGAAGATTCCAAGTCGATCGCCCAGGTCGGTTCTATCTCGGCGGGTAACGACGAAGAAGTCGGTGCCATGATTGCCGAAGCAATGGAGAAAGTCGGTCGCGAAGGCGTGATCTCCCTGGAAGAAGGCAAGTCGATGACGACTGAGCTAGAAGTCACCGAAGGGATGCGCTTCGACAAAGGCTACATTTCTCCCTACTTTGCCACCGACACCGAGCGGATGGAAGCAGTGCTGGATGAGCCTTTCGTGTTGTTGACCGACAAGAAAATTACCCTGGTGCAAGACCTTGTGCCCGTACTAGAGCAGGTTGCCCGGGCAGGTCGTCCCCTGTTGATCTTGGCAGAAGATATCGAGAAAGAAGCGTTGGCAACCCTGGTGGTCAACCGTCTGCGGGGTGTGCTGAATGTGGCTGCGGTCAAGGCTCCTGGCTTTGGCGATCGCCGTAAAGCCATGCTGGAAGATATCGCCGTGCTCACGGGCGGTCAAGTGATCACCGAAGATGCGGGTCTGAAGCTGGATACCGTCAAACTCGACATGTTGGGTCGCGCTCGTCGCCTCACCATCACCAAAGACACCACCACGATCGTGGCAGAAGGCAACGAAGCCCAAGTCAAAGCCCGTTGTGAGCAAATCCGTCGTCAGATCGAGGAAACCGATTCCTCCTACGACAAAGAGAAGCTACAAGAGCGCTTGGCAAAACTCTCCGGCGGTGTGGCAGTGGTCAAAGTCGGTGCCGCCACCGAGACCGAAATGAGGATCGTAAGCTCCGGCTAGAAGATGCCATCAACGCCACCAAAGCGGCAGTCGAAGAAGGCATCGTTCCCGGTGGTGGGACGACCTTGGCACACCTCTCCCCCGGTTTGGAAGAGTGGGCAAAGGGCAATTTGACTGGGGAAGAGTTGATCGGTGCGATGATCGTCGCCCGTTCCCTCTCCGCTCCCCTAAAGCGGATCGCTGAGAACGCTGGTCAAAACGGCGCGGTAATTGCTGAGCGTGTCAAAGAAAAGACTTCAATGTGGGCTATGATGCTGCCAAAGGCGAATTCGTAGACATGTTTGAAGCGGGTATCGTTGACCCTGCTAAGGTGACTCGTTCGGCAATGCAAAACGCCGCTTCGATCGCAGGTATGGTGCTCACCACTGAGTGTATCGTCGTTGACAAGCCCGAACCCAAGGATGCGGCTCCCGCTGGTGCTGGCGGTGGCATGGGTGGCGACTTCGACTACTAAAGTTGGGTTGAACGATCGGCTGTTCGTCACTTTAGCAGCCGATTAATGTAGAAAACGGGGCGATCGCATTCCTGCGATCGCCCTTTTTTCTTTGGTCATAGACCAGATCCCCGGCTTTTTTAGGAAAAGCCGGGGATCGTTGCGGAGACGAAATCCTTTGCTGCTCGATCGACTAACTTGCGTAGGCACTCATCCGGGTTTTAATTTCTTCCAGCGACACATCTTCTACATGGCTGGCGATGATCCAGTTGTGTCCAAATGGGTCAGATAGGGTGGCGGTGCGATCGCCATAAAATTGATCCTCCAGCGGTCGAACTGTGGTTGCCCCAGCGGCGATCGCTCGGTTGAATTGCTCATCCACATTTTCGACGTACACCATCAAGGTGACGGGCGATCCGTTCAATGTTTGGGGGCTGTGAAACCCCATATCGGGATACTCATCGGCAAGCATGATGATGGAATCACCAATCTTGATCTCAGCGTGGGCGATTTTGCCGTTGTTATCTGCCAAGCGCATGAACTCCGTTGCCCCAAATGCCTGTTTATAAAACTCGATCGCACGGGCTGCTTCCTGCACGGCTAAATATGGCGTGACCGTTTGATATCCATCTGGAACTGGTTTAACTGCCATAATCACTACCTCTTGAGTAGAACAAACGTATTATATTTCAACTTCTCTAAAATTCCTAGATCAGATCCCTGGCTTTTCCTTAAAAAAGCCGGGGATCTTCGCGGAGCCAAATACTCGCTGCCACCAAACTTCCTTCTATTGTTGCAGGCGTCGAACTGGAGATTCGTACTATTCTTAGAGGAAGAATCCCTCACCAGGCGTAGCAACTTATCCAATGACTAGACGCATGAGCAGCCAGATCATCGACAGAGCGTTGCAAGACTATCGATCGGACTTGGATCGACTCCTCTACGTCATGCAAGATCTGGCGTCGGACATCAACAATCGTCAGTTGCGAGAAACCGCTGAAAGCCTCCGTCGCAATATTAACGAACCGTTCCTGTTCGTCGTGGTGGGGGAGGTGAAGGCGGGTAAAAGTAGCTTTGTGAATGCGCTGCTGGAAGCCAATGTTTGCTCCACGGATATTGAACCGTGTACGGATTCGATTCAGCAGATTGTTTACTCAGATGAGGAATTTACTAAGCAAATTGAGCCGAACTTAAGAAAAATTGGCTTGCCGATCGCCATTCTCAAAGATATTTCCATTGTCGATACACCGGGAACCAACACGATCGTGCAGGAACATCAGGTGATTACAGAGCGCTACATCCCCAATAGTGACCTGACGTTTTTTGTACTGTTTGCCAAGAATCCCTATCAAAAAAGTGCCTGGGATTTTCTCGATTTTGTCAGTATGGAATGGCGTAAAAAAGTCGTGTTCATTCTGCAACAAGCGGATTTGTTGAAACCTGCGGACTTGGAAACAAACCTGCAACGGGTGCGGGAGTATGCCAACCAAAAGCAGATCAAATCGCCCACCGTGTTTGCCACCTCAGCCGAGATGGAACTAAACGGCGATACGGAAGCCAGCGGTTTTCGACAAGTGCGCGATTATATCAAAGCGATGGTGTCAAGTGGGGAAAGCTACAAGATCAAGTTGCGATCGGTCAGCGGCACAACTCAAAAGATCATCGATAGCTTGTCAACGGATATTCAAGGGCTACGGGCGCAATTGGATGCCGATCGCAAAACTTCGGTCAGCATTCGGGAAAAGATTGAAGCAGGTCAACGGCGATCGCGCTACGAGGTGAATAACCTGGCAGAGCGCTTGGTGGGACGCTACGACGGTCTTTCGACGCGGATCAAGCAGGATTTTCGCGATAGTTTGTCGGTGTTTGCGGTGATCCGGCGATCGTTCGTCGGATTGTTCAACAAAGAGGCCTCGTTGCAAGCCTGGGTGGATCAGTTCAAAGAGCGCTGCCAACGAGATTTAAAGGTCTCGCTGGAAGAGGTATCGAACGAAGGCGCACAACACTTTGTCGATGGCATTCGCCAGTTGCTAGAAGGGCTGACGCAAGACCTGAATAACGTGCAAACCAGTTACATTCAAGGCAGCACGATTTCGATCAAGGTGCTGGAGCGACGCCAAGAGGTGATCGAAAGCGTTAAGTGCAAAGTCAATCAACTCTTCACCGAGGACGGGCTGAGCAGTTCCTTGTCCTCCGATGCTGATAGCATGGCAACGGAAATTGTCGGGGGAGCCTTCGCAGTGGTCAGTGGCATCATTTTGCACATTATCGAATTCACCGTTGCCGAAGCCATTTTGAATGCGGTGGGAATTGCCTTTGCAGGGATTGGGGTGTTGGTGTTTGCGATCGGGATTGCGTGGCAACGCAACCAAATTATTAGTCGATTTGAACAAGCGCTAGACAGCGAAAAAGACAAGTTTAAAGTCGAAGTGACGAATCGATTGAATGAAAAATGAGTTTAATTTACGAAGAAGTAGAGCGAATTTTTATTCAGTTCTATGACTATGTAGAGCGGGAACAACAGGTGATTGAACCGGTGCTGGAGAAGTACAATACGATTCAAACGGATTCGCAGGCGTTGTTTAATCGAATGGGGACAACCTTGAGTTAGATTGGTGAGATCTAACTAGGACAGAGCAATAGCTAAGATTGGCAGTGATAAGAATGGAAGCAACCCACTAATGAACTCAACTACCGATTTGTTAACTCGAATTACTCAAACACCCGGTCAGTGCGGAGGGCGTCCTTGCATTCGAGGAATGCGGATTCGAGTGACTGATATTTTAGAAATGTTGGCTGAGAATGTTAGTGTTGCTGAGATCTTGGAGGATTTTCCTGATTTGGAATTGGCAGATATTCAGGCTTGTCTATTGCTTGCAGCCCGAATTCCGCCATTGCTTCGGTAGCTAGTTCAGCTAATACATCTGGAGAACAAGCAAACGATTCATCCCATCGCTGCTCATCGTCAAGTTCTTCTAGGATTAGGGTTGCGATCGCATCTTGCTCGTCAGTTGGCAGAGTTTTTAATCGGGCGATCGCCTGTTCGAGTAACTTAGTCATGGCTTTTTACCAGATATCTTTCCTAATTATCATCTACAAACCATTTCTCGCCTGTTGTATTAGATGAAGGCGATCGCCTCCACTATCTAACAAACCACTAACTAGATTTCGATGCCCTGCGCGATCTAAAGAACTCTTGCACTTCCGCTTGCTGCCCCAGCGGCGCACCTGCATTCAGGTAGGTTTGAAAGGCTTGTTCTGCTTCTGTCAAAATTTCTTGTTCCACCAGAGCTTGGAGGGCTTTTCCTAGGTAATAATGGGCAGCACTGTTGTCTGGGTTTTGCTGCGTCGCTAGTCGAAGCTCACTGACTGCACGAGCCGGATCACGCTTACTTTCGTAGAGGATTCGTCCCAACCAATAATGTGCTTTGGGATAAGCTTGTTGATCTGTAGTTTTGTTTTCGGTAGTGGCGTTTTGCCCAGAAACCTGATCGATGGCAGTTTGTAATGCAGCAATGCTTTTGTCATACTCGTTGAGTTGATAGTAGGCGACGCCTAAGTTAAAAAGCTCCTCCGGTGCTGCCCCATTCCGTTGCTCGATTAGACGCTGCAAGATCATCACCGCATAGCGTGTAGGTTCGTCTCGAAATTTAATCAAGGAGGTTTGGATTTTCGCTTTGAGTATCGCATTACTAAAAATTTCCTGGCTTAAGGCATCTGTATGACAAGCGAGGTGAATATAGTTTCCATCAAAAAAATCTTTTAGATTTTGATAAGTAGAGACTTCTTGAGTCTTCAAGAGGGCTCTAATTAAATTATTCGTTATTCTTGAAGATTGTTTTGGGTAAAGACATACACAACCGATTTGGGGAAGATTTGACAAACGATGCTTTTGCCTGAGAAGCTCCTCTTCTTCATCCTCAGGAGCAAGACGAAGATCTCTAGTAAAAGGGTAGATAGTTTCATCTTTTTTGATAGAACGATTCCCACTATCCCAATCAGAATCAATTATTGAAACTAAGTTAATCTTATTTTGATTGGCTAGCTGGGCTAGTTGAGTTAACGTAATATCTGGAGTGTCTTGGCATCGACTATCAAACGCCAAAATCGTGAAGTTGTCTTGGCTATCCGTTGAGCCTAAGCCTGCAAAGTAGAAGACAACAGAATTTAATTGAGCAATATCAACTAGTTCGCTAAATGCTGTCAGTATGGTTTGATGGGTGGCAGCTTGATTGAGTAACACTTTCACATCTTCAGCTTGAAGTCCAAATCTCTCAATCAAAACATCTTTAAGTGCAAGAGTATCGCTGACAGCATCACTTAATGGTGTAATTTCACTTGTGTTTGAATAAGTATCGATTCCAATCAAGAGTGCGTAACGTTTAGATTGAGCAAGTTGATCAATGGTTGAAATAGTTTGATGTAGCAAATTATTTGCGTTTCTTGAGTAGTCATGCTCAAACAGCGTTGCAGCGTTTGAGATGCATTGCTGTAGAGTTGATTATTAAATTGGGCTACTCCTAGAGCAAAAAGCTTTTCCTCCAGATGGTGTTTCGCATGTTCAACAGCAGTTTCAAGCATATCTAAGGCTTGCCCATGATTCTCCTTCTCTAGAAATGCTAAACCCAGACTGTAGTAAAAGTCAGGAAACACAATAGCCATCTGTTTTTTGATTTTTTGGTACAACCCTTCTAGAGAACTGCTATCAAATGCAGAGTAACAGCGACGTTGAATAAAGGCAAACGGTTCTGGACAGTGGTTTAGTTCTACTTGTGTAAAGAAAAGTGGCTTATTCAGATCTCCAACAAAGAATGGTGTTTGCCCTAGAGCTTTTGATTGCACAGTATCTCTAACACGCTCAAACAAATCTCGCTGCAAAACATTTTCTGAAGCTTGCCATAGTTCCTGAACTAATGTATGGGTAAAAGACCATGATATTTTTGAGTAGCATCATCCTTCATTTCTCTAGATTTTTGTCCTGGCGAAGCACTGAAAAAAGAGTACACAATTTGTTTTGATTGACCCGTTTGGCAAATCCTTCAAACTCTAGGCTTACCACTGCATCCATGAGCAAATGCTTGCGTAAGGCAGGAATTGCATCAATAAAATGATAAATTTCATCAGTATTAATGCAATTAGTCAATTCATTTGCCTCATCTCGTTCTGCATCTGCTGCAACCCAAGTTCCATTATGTCCATGACCACAGTAGTAGATGATCACCACATCTCCAGGTTTAGCTTGCTCTTCTAGTTCCTGAAAGGCATTGATGATATTTCCATAAGTTGCCTCTTCATCCGAAAGCAACTTGACCTTGAAGTTATATTTTTGAGACAAGACCTCATTCAAGATCTCAGTATCATTCACACATCCTGCTAATGACCCTATTGGGGATTTATAATTATCGATTCCTATGAGCAATGCATAACGATCGATCGCTTCCATAGCTGAATTTGCAGTACCAATCCACGACAACAACTCCTGCACAGCCGCCGCTTTATCACTCTCAGGTTGTTTGCTTAAAAAGGCTTCTAGCTGTTCTCTAGCCGTGTTGACCTTGCCCTGATTGAGCGAGGCAAGCCCCAAGTAATAATTTGCATCTGGCACCCCTGCCTTGATGGCTTCATCAAATGCCGCAACAGCTTCCTTGGGCAAATCACCCGTCGCTGTTAGTGCCAAGCCCAATTGAAAATGAGCTTCTGGGAGTTCACACCCAACGACTGCTGCTTGGCGAATTGCTTCTCTGAGATGCCGACTGGCGGATTCATAGCAATATTGATCATCGAGCTTCAATGCAATTTGATAGAGATGGCAACCTAACTCATAGTGTTCTTGAGCCGAAATCCCAGCCGTAATCGCAACGGGGAGATTGCGATCGTAGCGATTTGTCCCAACACAGGGGTGCTGCTGGTTGTTCGTTGCCCGCTGCACATTCTCGCGCACATACTCAAACAACTCCCCTACAGTTACCACTCCATTTTTAGGGTTACGATCGGCGGCTCCCCTCATCCCTTCCAACAAATAATGGGTAAAAACCCCATGCCCTCCTCCCCACTTGGCATCCTCAAACGACACCTCGTTTGCCTCAGCGGAGGTGAGTAAAGCTACACCGCTTTTCGCCTTCCCAACTTCGCGCAAATAGCTATTGACAACGGCTGCATTGTCATCCGCCGATCGCCGCCCAATCCCTCCGCCGATCGCCGCGCTGTGACATGTATCCGCTAGGATAATCACCCGCTCTGCCAACAAATTCTCCTTCAACGAGAGATCGATCTCCCGCATGGGTAAAGCAGTTCCAGAAATATCTTGGGGATCAACATCATGGGTGAGCAAATAGACGATTCCAGGGCGATCGACATCTGGCGCACCGTGACAGGCAAAGTAAATCAAGACAATATCGTCTTTTGCAGGCTTTTTTAGGAAACTACGAAGCGCCCGTGTGATGTTTGCCGTTGTCGCTGCTTCGTTGACCAATTTGACAATATGATCTTGGGCAAATCCACCGCCGGAGGGTGTGAGCAACAATTCATAGAGCGCTTCTACATCGCGATCGGCATATTTGAGATTCAATCTCTCGTGTTTATATTTTGAGATGCCCACTACGATCGCCCAGCGACCAACATCGGTAGCATAGAAGGTAGGCAGATCGACTACCTCAATCTCTCGGAAACCAGGTTGCTGATCAACACACTCATCATTGCTAGAAGACATCGGTTGTTGCTACCCTTTTGATAGACAGAAGTCATCTGAGTTTAGAATAGCTTGAGCTTACCAATTATTTTTCAACACTTATATCTTGCACCAGTACATCTGATTTACGTTTTAAGCTCAGCGAAATAGACGAATGAGCGATCGCCCTCCCTCAACCCTTCTCAGCCCTCCAACGACTCATCTCTTCCTCAATAAAGTAATTGACCAAATCCTGATACAGCTTTTCAATCACATCTGGATTTAAGCCTTCCTCCTGCGCCCAAACCCGACGCTGTTGCAACATGGCTTGAAATCGTTCAGGCGCTTTGACGCTAGTTTCGCTGGTCTTAAACTTGGAAGCCGCTTTGACATAGGCAAACCGCTGACCCAGCAACGCAATCACCTGACGATCGAGTTGATCAATCTCCGATCGAATCTCTGTCATGGTTTCACAGTCGTTTGGGAGTTTCATAGTGCTTTGATTAGGGGTTATTTTTGGGCGATCGCAGGTGCAGACAGGTGGCGATCGCCTCTAGTCCCAGACCCCCGGCTTTTCTTAAGAAGCCGGGGGGTCTTTGTTCCGATTACTCCATAGACTCCACGATGCGTTCTCGCCATAATAGACCCATCATCTCCCTACTGTTGGGTACGGACAGCAATGGAATCCAATCATTTGCTTCGGCAAAGCCACGGCAATGGAGATTGTGAATCGTTTCCAACACGCCTTCGCGGGAACTGAGGATGAATACTTAAACTCGTTTGCGTTCTGGCTCGGTGGGATGGGGAGGGTCGATCGCCTAACCCATCCTATGACTTTTTCTCGGTATTGGATGCAGTGGTGGGCTGAGGCATCATATTGGTCGTGTGCAGACGAGGATCGCCAGCGGGTGGGGTGGGTTCTTTACCCAGCGGCTGGGGATTGGCGAGGTATTCAAATTCGCCTTTACCATCGGGCGATGGTCCTTTTGCCCATTGTCCCTCGCCACTTTCCTCACCACGGGAGTGGTTCCAGAACTGGTAAGCGTGCTCTCGTTTTTCCAATTCCAACGGGAAGGAACTCGGCACAGGACTCATCTCCAAACCGTCTGCTTCCAATTCTTTAATCGCCGCAATCCACTGGTTTTGGTGCATCGTATCGCGGGCAATCATAAAGCTCAGGGTATCTCGCACGCCTTTATCGTTGCTCATTTCAAACATGCGGACGGCTTGCAATCGTCCCTGCGATTCGGCATGAAGATTCGATCGAAAATCCGCCAGCAAATTGCCGCTAGCAACGATAAATCGTCCGTTCCAAGGGAAACCAACGCTATCTGCTGCCATTGCTCCCATTCCAGCGACGATCGCATGTTGGGGATTCATGCTGCTAACTTGATTGAGCGTGTCATAGATAATATCTTGGGGTTTAGAACCACCCATCACTGCGCCAACGATCGGGTCTTTGGCACCGTTTTCTTGCATTTTCAGCGGGGCTTTTTCGAGCAGGTGGGCGATCATCGTGGCAAGCATTTCAACGTGCCCAATTTCTTCAGTCCCAATATCTAACAGCATGTCACGGTATTTAGCAGGTCCGCGACAGTTCCAACCCTGGAAAAGGTATTGCATCATGACGGTCATTTCACCAAACGTTCCGCCAATCAATTCTTGGATCTTTTTGGCGTAGACTGGATCAGGTTGTTCGGGTGGTGTGAAGTATTGCAGCCGCTTGTCATGGTAAAACATTTAATTGTCCCCCAAAAAATAGGTTTTTACGACAAAAAACCCTCAACATACCTTCACCAATTTCGCTGGGAAAAAGGTATTTGAAGCTTTATTTGTCTACCTTTGTTTTATCGATTAAACCTTGCTTCTAAATCAGTCAAGGGATGGAGAAGTATTGGGACTTTAGGTGTGAGAAGAGATAGACACAACGAGCAAATTTTCATTAATTAAACACTCTCCAAAACGGTTAAAGAACTTTAAGAAATCAGGTCTTTTGTCTCAAGAATTTTAATTAGAATTTAATCCTATACAGCAGTTCCGATTGTCCATTCCCAACCCTTGTTGGCACAAAGCCGCAGTCTCTCTAGTTGGTCGCCGAGTCTATTTAGCGCAGAATCATTTGAGACAATTGAGAAGCAGGAATAGTAGGGAGCAGACATGAGGACAGATAGAAAAGCAATGGGTGGGTGGTGGAAAGTTCTGGGAATTGTTCTGGTAATTTGGGCTGGGGTTGCGGTGGTGCCTGTGCAGGCGGCAGATCTTGATCCCTACGTAGTGCGCTATTTGCGGGTGACGGAGGCGATCGAATTGCCCATGACGGGCGATCGCAGCCAATCTTTCTCGCCTGTCCAGTTGTCGGAGGGCAAGCGGCTGTTTGAGGGGAGCTGTAAAAACTGTCATTTGGGCGGCGCTACCCTGCCTGATCCAACCGCTCCATTGTCGCTGGATGCCTTACGGGGAGCAACGCCACCCCGCGATACGATCGCCCAGCTGGTGGCATTTATGCGGCAACCGATGACCTACGATGGCACGGAGGAATCGGTGTGGTGTCGGCAGGTTCCCGATACCTGGATGTCGCAGGCGCAGGTGGAAAATTTGGCAGCATTTATCCTACGGGCGGCGGAGAAAGCGCCAGGGTGGGGAACCGCCGATTTTTAATCGGTCAAGCGACGTGGGAAAAGGGTTCATTCAAGCTAAAATGCTACTTGAACTGCGATTTACTTAATCTCCTGAGGTAAACCATGAAATTGATTGCTCAGATTTCACGGAGTTTAAGTCTCGCCCTCTTGACAATGGTTTTGGTGGTCGGCAGCTTTTTGATGGTTGCATCCCCTGCGTCTGCCGAGACGTTTACCGTCAAGATGGGTGCTGACAACGGAATGCTGGCGTTTGAGCCTGCAAACCTGACCGTTCACGCGGGTGACACCGTCAAGTGGATGAACAACAAACTCCCTCCCCACAATATTGTGTTTGACGACAAGCAAGTCCCCGGTGCTGACAAAGCATTGGCAGGCAAGCTTTCCCATGAGCAGCTAATGTTCTCCCCTGGCGAGTCCTACGAAGTCACCTTCAGCGAAGACATGCCCACTGGAGCCTATAGCTACTACTGCGCTCCCCACCGGGGCGCTGGCATGGTGGGCAAGATTACCGTCGAAGGTTAATTGCGCTCCTGGCATTCTTTTCAATTCAATTGAGCAAAGGGGGCGAGTAGCCTGGTAAACCACTGCCCATGCAGGGTTCACCAGACTGCTTGCCCCTTCTTCTATGCCAGTCAATCCTGAGACAATCAAAAGTTTAATCGCCCACAGGCGCTAATATAAAAAAAGTTTAATTGCGACTGTTTCAATCAGTCAGCAACGATAAGGTTTTGGAAGACTGGGGTACTGGGGGGAGACGGTTGCACTATGGCTCAATCGGTGATGCACGGTCGCTCGATCGCGGGGGCAGAAACGAATCTGGATGTAGAACTCCGTAAAGTTTTTAAGGTGTTTGACGGAGAAACAGCAGTTCGAGGCATTGATCTCGATATCGGGCAGGGAGAATTTTTTAGTATTTTGGGACCCTCCGGTTGTGGTAAGACGACAACGCTCCGCATCATTGCTGGGTTTGAGGAGCCGACCGCCGGGGAAGTGCTCATCCAAGACCGACTAATGACCCACGTACCCGCCTACCGCCGCCCCGTCAATACCGTCTTTCAAAGCTACGCCTTGTTTGGGCACATGAATGTATGGGACAACGTGGCGTTTGGGTTGCGCATTAACCACTGCACCAAGGCAGAGGTGCAGGAGCGGGTAAAGCAGGCACTGCAACTAGTGAAAATGGAGTCCTTTGCGCGGCGCTATCCTAGCCAGCTTTCGGGCGGACAACAGCAACGGGTGGCACTGGCACGGGCATTGGTCAACCGTCCAGCAGTGGTGTTGTTAGATGAGCCACTGGGGGCGCTGGATTTGAAACTGCGCAAGGAAATGCAAGTGGAGCTTTCCAATTTGCATCGGGAGTTGGGCGTCACCTTTGTGATGGTGACGCATGATCAGGAAGAGGCGCTGAGCTTGTCCGATCGCATTGCCGTGATGAATGAGGGACGGATTGAGCA
>JAAUSV010000482.1 GCA_012032525.1 Leptolyngbyaceae cyanobacterium SL_7_1 | reverse complement strand
CCCGCACATCCCTGACTAACTGGCGGTTATCCATGTGAATGAATCCGCCAGAGGGCATCCGTTTCGACTGCTCCAGCAATGGGAATGCCTGCCTCCCGGTAGGCTAATCCTTCCCCCACGATCGGCAGAGCAGCCAGTTTGGGTTGGGCAGGATGGGTTTGCAATGACTTGAGAATCCGGAGGGCGATCGCATCTTCTCCATGTCCATTGCTTAAACACAAGAGTTTCATTGGCTTAGCCCCCTGTTTTTACCGAGCCTGTAAACTAAGAAAAGCAGTGTGGAGTATTTAGTCCCACCCATTTTCATCGTCCCAGTGTACGGCACTTCGCCCGATTTCGGTCATGTCCCCCTGATGTGTTCTATTACTGAGGAGAACCAGTCAACTCTTAAAACCCAGCCCACGATTCTGTGAGCTTTTCGGGCATTCTGATAAAGATTCAATTCATCTACGTTCATGACCTCCAACCTTTCCACCGTTGCACCTACGTTTGAATCATTAGAATCAGCGCTGAAACACTTCTTTGGCTACGATCGCTTTCGATCAGGACAAAAACCGATTATCGAAGCGGCTCTGGAAAATCGCGATCAACTGGTGATCATGCCAACGGGGGGTGGTAAATCCCTGTGCTTTCAGTTGCCTGCTTTGCTGCGACCGGGGTTGACGGTGGTAGTGTCGCCGTTGATCGCGCTTATGCAAGATCAGGTGCAGGCATTGCACGACAATGGCATCGGCGCAACCTTCATCAACAGTACGCTCAGCGGCAATCAGGTGCGGCAGCGGGAAGCGGGGATTTTGTCAGGACACATCAAGCTTTTGTATCTTGCACCGGAACGATTGTTGGGAGAAGGGTTTTTGCCCTTTCTCGATCGGGTGCATGAGCAGACCCGCATTCTCTCCTTTGCCATCGACGAAGCCCACTGCGTCTCAGAGTGGGGGCACGATTTTCGCCCAGAGTATCGCCAGTTGCGGGGATTGCGGCGGCGCTACCCCACCGTACCGATGATGGCACTAACAGCAACCGCGACAGAGCGAGTCCGGCAAGATATCCTCCAACAGTTGGGGTTAAAATCCCCCACCGTCCACGTCGCCAGTTTCAACCGTCCCAACCTGTTCTACGAAATTCGCCCTAAGCAGAAACAGTCCTATGTGGAACTGCTGAAGTTGGTCAAGCAAACTCCTGGCTCTGGCATCATTTATTGTTTGAGCCGCAAAAAGGTAGATGAAATCACCTTTCGGTTACAACAGGATGGCATTGAGGCATTGCCCTACCACGCAGGTTTGGCAGATGGCAAACGAGCAGAACATCAAAATCGCTTTATTCGAGACGATGTGCGGGTGATGGTGGCAACGATCGCCTTTGGCATGGGCATCAACAAACCCGACGTGCGCTTCGTTATCCACTACGATCTCCCCCGTAATCTGGAGAGCTATTATCAGGAATCGGGACGAGCCGGACGCGATGGGGAAGCGGCGCGATGCACTTTCTTTTTTAGCTACGGCGATGTCAAATCCGTAGATTACCTAATTGCGCAAAAGGTCGATCCCCAAACGGGCGAACCATTGGAGGAGGAACAGCAAATCGCTCGCCAGCAATTGCGGCAGGTAATTGACTATGCCGAGGGCACTGATTGTCGGCGACGCATCCAACTTGCCTACTTCGGCGAACGCTTTGAGGGTAGCTGCGGCAATTGTGATAATTGCTTGAATCCCAAACCGATGCAGGATTGGACGATCGAAGCTCAAAAGTTCCTCTCCTGCGTGGCACGCTGCAAAGAACGCTTTGGCATGAAATACATCGTTGATGTGTTGCGCGGTTCCAAAGACAAACGGATTTTGCAGAACGGACACGACCAGCTTTCTACCTATGGCATTGGGCGCGATCGCACCGCTGATGAGTGGCGTTTGTTGGGGCGATCGCTGCTGCACCAGGGGCTGGTGGATGAAACCAGCGATGGCTACTCGATTCTCCGGTTGAACCCGTTGAGCTGGGACATTCTCAGAAAACAGCGATCGGTCTATGTCGCGGCTCCCCCACAGAGTAAAACCACTCTGCCGGAGGACGGCGGACTCAGAGCCGATATGGAAGCCCTATTTGACCGATTGCGATCGCTGCGCAAGCAGGTGGCAGATGAACAATCGGTTCCCCCCTACGTGGTCTTTGCCGATTCCAGCTTGCGGTTGATGGCACAGCAACAGCCCCAAAATCTGGAGGAGTTTGCTCAAATTTCCGGCGTGGGCAGCTACAAGCGCGACCAATACGGACAGCGATTTATCGAGGCAATCCGGCAATTCTGCGAGGAACAGGGAATTCCCCTACGGGATCTTTCACCCATCGTGGCGGCTGAACCTGCGCCTGCGACTCCTCCATTATTAGCCCGCACCCATTTCTACACTCTAGAACTGCACCAGCAAAATTTGACGCCGTTTGAGATTGCCGAGAAGCGCAAACTAAGCATTAACACGATATACGACCATCTGGAATTGTTAGTGCAGGCGGGTCAGTCAGTACAGTTAAATCAGTTAGTAGACCTTGAGCGCCAAACGGTGATTCAACAGGCGATCGCCACGGTGGGCGATGCTTCCCTGCGGGTGATTCGAGAGCATGTGGGGGAGTCGTACGATTACATAGAAATTCGGTTGGTGAGAGCGCAATGGCGATCGAGTAAGAATTGAGCGGTTAGCGATTAGCAATTAGCAATTAACGCGGTGTGCGCATTCCTCTAATGCCTTGTGAGGTGGGCATCTTGCCCGTCCGGACTTGGCGGGCAAGATGCCCATCCCACAAGAGAATGGGCATTTCAGCCATCAATAGGCACACCGCCTGCTTAGCAATTAGCTCTCGTAGAGTACTGTTAGGGCAGCGTAACGCACCTTCAGTAGCAACACAAAAAACCAGATATTTCTGGGTTTTGCTAGTAAGCAAGATTCAGAAATATCTGGAGTTGGTTGAAGGAATTGATTGGAGACAGTGCCAGCAGCTCGATAGTGTTGCGATCGCAATCGCTAATCGCTAATCGCTTAGGAAAGAGACTCTAGATAATCCCGCACCCGGTTGCGTCGCTTGGGTTGGCGCAGCTTTTTGCAGCGCTTTTGCTTCGATCTGACGGACCCGCTCACGGGAGAGATCGAGTGCCCGTCCGATTTCCGCCAGGGAG
>JAAUSV010000481.1 GCA_012032525.1 Leptolyngbyaceae cyanobacterium SL_7_1 | reverse complement strand
CGGGTTGCTTAGGAACAGCCGTTGATCGCATTGGCAAACAGCGTTCCCACCCCCGGCAAATTTACCAGCAACCCCACCAGCCCACCCCATGCCCGCATGGCATCGAGTTGTTGGGTGGGAATCAGCACAATCATCGGAATCGTCAGGGCACCCAACTCCGCCGTGTTTGCGCCCACGGTGGTCAAACACAGCCGACAGCGGGAGAGTACGTCGTAGGCAGGAAAGCCCGTCCACAGATCGATTCGCACTCCCGCACTGGTCTTGAAGTAGGACGTGGTTTCGTCATGGATCAACTGCGCCCCTACCGGATCGAAATAGCGGGCAACGGGGTTGAGGGCGGGGTCGGCAAATCGCGCCAGCGTAGGCAAGTCCAACGTCGGAGCCACCGGAATCACAAAGCGAGTTTGGGGTCGGGCAACCTGAATGTGTTGGGCGATCGCCAGCGTCAAGGGCACTCCCTGCGCCAATTTGGCAGGCTTGGAGCCGGGCAGAAGCCCAATTAGTTCAGTGTCAGACTCAAGGGGGAGGGAGGCAGATGGGTGATTCCCCACCTCCGCCATCAAATCGCCCACTACGGTTAATTTATGGCGATGGGCGGCGGGAGCGCGATCGATCAGGGTGGGCTGCATCACACCAAACCGATCGATCCAGCGATGCCAGCGGGTGTCCCATTCGCCATACACCAGCGTTTGGTAGCCCAGGCGTTTACCAATCAGGACGGGATAGATTTGATCTCCCCCTAAAAAGATCACCATCCCCCGATCGCGCCATCGCCACTTTGCCGCTGTCTTACCCCACAGCAGAAAGGGGAAGAAGTGCTTGGCGGCTTGAATTCGATCGATTTCTGGGTAATTTTGGGCGATCGCCACTTCTCGTCCACTGGCATTCGGGCAGGGTGAGAGGATGAGGGAGATCCGCACTTGCTGGCGATCGTCTCCTAGCCGTTGCCGCAGTGCTCGCACCACCGGACGCACCCAGGTTGTGACTTCCCCTGGACCATTGGAGAGAATCAAAATGTCGATCGGGATTGCGGGTGGTTGGGCGATGGGTGGGTGCATGAAGCGGCGGAACCTTGAGGGACTGCTCCCCTAATTCTGCCAGGGTTAGGGTCGAGCAGGAATCAGCTACACTCATGAAGGGTTTGCAACTGACGTTCCAAAAATGAATAAAAGAAAATGAATAAAAAAAAGGGAGAGCCATTTGGTAACTCTCCCTACCATCAGGGTGCATCTACTTAGCACATTATGCCATTAGAAGGCTGAGGGGTGACACCCCCTATTACAAATATTTTAGAAAGATTCCCCATATTTATATGAAATTCCCTTGTAGTTTCCATAAAGCAGTGTAATTTTCCTAACATAGAGCCATTGAAATCGTTGACTGTGGACTGATTGCCCACAGTCAACTGATGATTACTATCCCTTTAATCATCAGGCATTCAGCTTTTTCGTCAACAGTTGATTGGTCAATTTCGGATCGGCACGACCCCCGGTTTGCTTCATCACCTGCCCAACGAAGAATCCTAGCAAGTTATTGCGCCCTGCCCGATATTTTTCCAACTCCTTAGGATTGTCGGCAATTACCTGATCAATGATCGGTTCCAGCACCGCTAGATCGGATAGCTTTTCTTCGCCTTTAAACAGGTCATCGGGAGATTTGCCCTCTAGCAGTTCGGCAAATTTGTCCTTGGCTTGCTTCCCACTGATCTTGCCCTCTTCGATCAACAGAACAACCTTGGCAAGATTGGCAGCACTAAAGCCAATGTCCGTGATGCCTAACTTTTGCTTGTTGAGGTAGCCACTAATGTCTCCCATCACCCAGTTGGCAACGGGTTTTGCCGGGGCACCCGTAGCGATCGCCGTTTCAAAATACTCCGAAATGGCGCGATCGTCTGTCAATACCCGCGCATCGTAGGCAGACAAGCCCAACTCCTGCTCGTAGCGTCGCCGCTTCTGGGCAGGCAATTCGGGCAACTCGGCGTGCCAGGCGTGCAATTGCTCTGGGGAGACCTCGATCGGACCCAAATCGGGTTCGGGGAAGTAGCGATAGTCGCTGGAGCCTTCCTTGACGCGCATACTAATCGTGCGTTGCGACCCTTCCTCCCACAGGCGGGTTTCCTGCACAATCCGCTCCCCTGTCTCCAGGGCATGGATTTGCCGCTCGATCTCGTGGTTAATGGCGCGTTCGATGGCATTGAAGGAGTTCATGTTTTTGATCTCCACCTTTGTGCCAAATTTTTCAGTGCCCACGGGACGCACGGAAATATTCACGTCGCAGCGCAACGACCCCTCCTGCATGTTGCCATCGCTGACACCGAGGTAGCGGACAATCCGCCGCAATTCCCGGGCATACTCCGCCGCTTCTACCCCCGATCGCAAATCCGGTTCCGAGACGATTTCAATTAAGGGAATCCCAGCACGGTTGTAGTCCACTAGGGAATAGGCAGACCCGGAGAGGCGATCGCTCCCGGCGTGTACCAATTTACCCGCGTCCTCCTCCATGTGCAGTCGAGTGATGCCAATGCGTTTTTTGACCGCAGCCCCGTCCTCGCCCCCTAGCTCAATCTCCAACCAACCATGCTCGGCGATCGGCAGGTCATATTGGGAAATTTGATAATTTTTCGGCAGGTCGGGGTAGAAATATTGTTTGCGATCGAATTTGCTGTAGGGGGCAATTTGACAATGCAGCGCCAATCCCGCCTTCACCGCATATTCCAACACCTTCTGGTTGAGCACAGGCAACGTCCCTGGCAAGCCCATGCAAACCGGGTCAATGTTGGTATTGGGTTCGGCTCCAAACGTGGTAGAGCTACTAGAGAAAATCTTGGTTTCAGTGCTGAGTTGGCAATGGGTTTCTAATCCGATCACCGCTTCGTACTGGGTTTTGACAGGGGCACTAGTCATGGGCGTTAGCAATGAATCACCACTTTCATTCTATAGCGGTCGGTCTATAGCGGTTAGTCCATAGTAGTTAGCAAAGGGATAAGGAGCACGGGAAGAAGTTCAGTCCGGAGTTTGAGAGCAATCTGGTTAAGGAGAAACGCAACGTTCCCCCGGTTTCTCGGAGAAGCCGGGGAACTGGGTAGCCGGAGTTGACCCTATTAAAATAGCAATTCCTTTTAATCATCACCCCAAGGGCGATCGAGAAAACTGCCATCGATCG
>JAAUSV010000480.1 GCA_012032525.1 Leptolyngbyaceae cyanobacterium SL_7_1 | reverse complement strand
ACCCTGATCTTTGGGGGTGGGGCGCGATCGCTTTACCTACACCACTAGCCAAGCTGCCAGCGGCATTGATACAGTGCAAAACTTTGAGCGTGGAGTGAACAACGATTTGTTCACCTTTCAAGGAATTGCCGCGATCGATGTCGTGACTGTAGGCAGCGACACCCAGTTCCGCTTGAGCAATGGCATTCAAAACAATGCTGGATTTGGTACAGGCGACTTGTTAGTAACGCTGCAAGGAACCACTGGATTTACCGCCGATACGATCGCCGCTAACGTCCGTTTTGACAACACCGCTCAGTTTTTGTTTGGTTGATTCATCCGTAAGGGGATGTCTGAGACGTATTAATTGCTTGATGTTTGCCCCTTAAATCCCCCAAAGTTGGGGGACTTTGAACAGAAAACGGATTGAAAGTCCCCCAAAATTGGGGGGTTGGGGGGGCGGTTCGGATAACAGTTATTACTTCTCAGACAACCTCTAAGGGCATGGCACTGCCATGTCCCCAACATCATTTCCCAACATCAGAGGTGCATTTTGGAGAGACGTCATGTATGACGATGATTTAGGAGATTTAACGATGATCCACCACATTTCGCTCGCTGCTCATGACCCATTACGAGTGGCACGAGTACTAGCAGAACTGTTTCAAGGTCAAGTAGTTCCCTTCCCCAACCATCCTGGCAGCTACGTGGCGGTTGCCTTTGATCCCCACGGCACGATCGTTGAGGTGCATCCCCACGGGACTGGGCTTGTTCCCGGTGTTGAAGATGAAGGGGTTCAGCATGTCCATAACCTTGAGTACTTACCCTACACCGCTACTCACGTCGCAATCTCTGTGCCTGTGAGTGAAGCACAGATTCGAGAAATTGCAGCGTGGGAAGGATGGCGCGTAGGACGGTTTCGCCGAAGTGATTTCTTTGAGGTGATCGAGCTTTGGCTGGAGAACCAGGTGCTGATAGAACTGCTACCTCCGATGCTTGCTGCCCAATATTTTGATTTCACGCAACCGCAAGAATTAGAACAATACCTAGCAGCGGCGGCTTCCTCTCGTAATTAACGGCTAGAGTGCAGTGAGCGATCGCTCCATAGATTTCTCTTTCCCGCAACGCTAATGGGGGACATGAGTTAAAAACTCTACGTTAGCGTTGCTTTCCTACTAGGTTGCAAGCACCATGACCAATCGGCTCTCTCATCCTCCGTCAACCGAATCCTCACTCCTAGAGACCATCCATCACCAAGCTGTGGCTAATCAAGAATGGATTTCTCTGCTAGCGAGTTACCAATTGATTCCCCAATTGTTGTGTGAAACAATCATCGATCGCGCCATTGCTACCATCCCCTACACAACAGAAGAAACAACCCAAGCCTACAAACAGTTCTACCAACAGTGGAACCTGACAACCACAGCACAACAGCAGCAGTGGCGATCGCACTGTGGATTAAACCAAGCTCAATTTGATGTTTACAGCACTTTTCAAGTGCATGAGGTACAAATTGTATGAGCGCGCGAGCGCGGCTCGTCAACGAAAATTTGGTTCTATCAAAGCGCAAAGCGCTGTAATTGTGCGACTAGAAAAACGGGTTCCTGCTGAACTGGGTAATGCGATGCGTCAGCGGTTGCTTCAAGAAAAACTAAACCGTTGGTTGCAAGAACAGGTGGAGCAATTGCCCGATCGCGACAAAGTTTGGTTAGTTGCCTGATAGAACGGCTATCAAAACTGTTAGTTAAATAGATAGCAGTCCTAAATCATATGTGAGTAAAAGTTCCCTGGCTTTTCTGAAAAGCCGGGGAACTGGGCAGCAGGATCTCACGATTCAAATAGGATTTCTATAGTTTTACGGTTGCATAATCGCTCAATTACCAACGTGAAATTCACTAAGAATCGCAAATTAATTAATCTGGAATATTTTTAGAGAAGCGCGGCTCAGCCGCGCTTCTCTCAAAAATAATTTGGTTTTATTTAATCCATGATCCTAAGAAGACAGTTGGTGAATGCCTGAGTAGTATCACGGGAGGGCAACATGGTTTGCTATAAAACAACCACAGATGCGGTGGTTAAATATTTCGCTTGCCATTGTACTGGCACTAGGAATTGGCTTGCGGTTCACAAATTTAGATCAAAAACCGTACTGGCATGATGAAATTTACACGTCGCTGCGGGCATCGGGCTACACGGCAGAAGAAGCAATTCAGGCTCTTTACCACGGTCAGATGATCGACGTGGAGACCCTGTTGACCTATCAACGTCCTGCACCTGAACGAACTGCGATCGACACACTAACTGGCTTAGCCACCGAAGAACCCCACCATCCCCCGTTGTATTATGTGATGGCACGATTTTGGGCAGAGTGGTTTGGCAGTTCTATCACGGCAATGCGTAGTTTGCCAGCACTGATTAGTTTACTGGCATTGCCAGCAATGTATTGGTTATGTTGGGAGCTATTTGCCTCACCCATGGTCGGCAAAATGGCAATGGCACTATTGGCAATTTCTCCAATCTATATTCGCTATGCCCAAGAAGCACGGCAATATAGTTTGTGGGTGGTGCTAATTTTGGTATCCAGTGCGGTGTTAGTGCGGGCAGTTCGGCAGAAGATAGCGGTGAATTGGGGGGTGTATGCGATCGCCATGATTCCAGCGTTGTATTGTCACTTGTTGTCGGTGCTGGTGGTTTTGGGACATGGAGTGTATGTGCTGGCGATCGAACGATTTCGTCTAAGTCGCACTGTGCTTGGATATCTGCTCGCATCGTTGATCGGCATGGTTTGGTTCCTACCGTGGGTTGGGATTGCCTGGATTAACCAGACAGCATTAGTAGAAACAACGGCTTGGATGAAACAGCCGCTTCCCCTTCCCACCCTAATCAGATTTTGGGGAGTTCAGCTCAGTCGCTTGTTTGTCGCTTGGCACTTTCGATCCGATAGCCAACTCGTGTATCTAGCCATTCCAATCTTGGTATTGGCGATGGTGGCGCTTAACTTTCTCTGTCGTCACACACCCAGATCAGTCTGGTTGTTCATTTTGACATTAATTGGCGTCACCGCTCTTGGTCTAGTTTTACCCGATCTGTTGTGGGCAGGAAAACGATCGACGAATATTCGATATTTCTTCCCTAGTTATTTAGGGCTAACAATTGCGATCGCCTACTTCATGACCCACGCCAT
>JAAUSV010000479.1 GCA_012032525.1 Leptolyngbyaceae cyanobacterium SL_7_1 | reverse complement strand
GAGAAGAGGGTTTTTTAAGGCGTCGTCTCGATCCGTTGAGGGGTGGCATAGAAGAAGAAGGAGACACCGGAAAACTGGCGATCGCGCACAGTGCGGACTTGTTGCTCAATCTGGGCAGTTTCCACAGGAAGGACTCGTAAGCCAGAGAGAATGCCGACCGAAACGGGCATGTATCGACGATTTACGTCCACATCCAGACGGTTTAACTCGCTGACAAACTGATCGAGATCGGTGCGATAGAGTTGCACAATTAGCTCGTCCACGAAGCCCAAGCGCTCCCAGGATGACCAGTTTTGCAGATAGCGTTCGTAGGAGAAAGCTCTGGGGTTGGGGGAGAGGGAGATGGTGCAGTCGGGTTTGCGGGTGCGGATGGCGGTAAATAGACGAATCATCAATTCGGTGACGTGGTCCGATCGCCAGTTTAGCCAGTCCGGATCGTCAGGATTATCAGGCGGCAACTGACCAGCGTGTTCCTGCTTGTAGCGCTCGATCGTGTAGTCGTCGTAGCCCAGATCGTGGGGCATGCCAAAATGATCGTCAAATTGGATGCCGTCGAGGTCGTAGCGGGTGACGGCTTCAACGATCAAATCCACCATAAACTGCTGCACCTGCGGATGAGCAGGATTAAGCCAGACACGGGGAAACTCGCCCTGCATGACGATTTCGTCGCCATTGCGGCGGCGGGTAATCCAATCGGGATGGCGACGGGCAAGTTCTGAATCGGCGGGCGCCATCAGCCCAAACTCAAACCAGGGAATCACAGCTAAGCCCTTGGCGTGTCCCAGCTCGATCGCCTCTGCCACCATGTCTCGGTCTGCCAATCCGGGTTCTGTCGGGTCGATCGCTGCCCCGGTCGCCTCCTCCGCCACCGTGCTGGGATAGAGAGTGTACCCTCCATTCCACACGGTTGGGTAGATGGTATTGAAATTGAGCTGCGCCAGCCGTTGAATAGCTTGCTCTAGATTGTCCTTGGAAAACAACACATCACTATCAATATTCGTCAGCCACACCCCTCGCAATTCGGAGACTGAGGCAGTGTGGGATTGGGCGAGGGCGATCGTCGGAAAGCGCAATCCTAGGGCGATCGCTAGCCCCACTACACCCAATACCAGCCATTGCAATCGTCGGTTCACCACTCCATCCCTCCTAAATACGCTCTAAAAATGTGACGAATCCAAAACATAAGGATTCATTCTCCACCATTCAGGACAAAATTGTGGATCAAATTTAGATAGGGTGCGAATTGCCATTTCCCAGTCTTCACAAAAACTTGGCAGAATAGTACCTATGTATTATTCTTATTCTCTAGGTAACAGTGCCATCACCTGATCAACAAATTGCTGATGATCAACCACGGGCTTGGAGATGTAATCATCTGCACCGCTCTGCTTTAGGAAGTTCTCGCGATCGCCCTGCATGGCATGGGCTGTCACTAAAATAATCGGGAGTCCGGCTGTTTGAGGATCTGCCTTTAGCATTTGGGTGATTTTGATGCCATCGACGGGTTTTCCTTGATACACACTGTGGGCAAGGGACACATCCATCAAAATGATATCGGCGGCTCCCGTTTGGGCGATCTGCATCACCTCATCCACATTTTCTGTATGTTTGACCTCTAGCCCACCCCGTTTTGTCAGTATTTTGGAAAAAACCCGCGCATTGATTAGATCATCCTCTACAATCAGAACCGTTTTCATAGCACTTTCCTTGTTGGGCTAATCTCAGAATGAAGCATAGTCAAGGATTACAGAAGGTATTAATGTGAAGTTATTGTGAAACATAAGCTTACACAGCGTTTCCCCCCGATTAGTGGCGTAATCCTAATTAATCTCTCGCTATTGTTCAATCTTAAAAGTATCCACCCCATTCCCTGTTGGAATTCACCAAAAGGACAGAATTCATGGCTAAACAGTTAAATCTTTCATCAGGGCAAGTCATTGCCACTGCCCTCCACACCGAGGTGCAGCGATCGTACCTGGAATATGCCATGAGCGTCATTGTGGGGCGGGCACTACCGGATGTGCGAGATGGGTTAAAACCCGTGCACCGCCGCATTCTCTATGCCATGCACGAGTTGGGGTTGACGCCCGATCGCCCCTTCCGCAAATGGCGCCCGGCGTCGTGGGGGATGTGTTGGGGTAAATACCACCCCCACGGCGATCAGGCAGTGTATGACGCCCTGGTGCGGATGGTGCAGGACTTTTCCAGTCGCTATCCTCTGCTGGCAGGGCATGGCAACTTTGGCTCGGTGGATGATGACCCACCTGCCGCCATGCGATACACGGAAACGCGCTTGGCATTAATTGGCAACGAGGCATTGCTCGATGAAATTGGCACAGCCACGGTTGACTTTGTGGGAAACTTTGACAACTCCCAACAGGAGCCCACTGTTTTACCCGCCCAGCTCCCGTTTCTATTGCTCAACGGGTCATCGGGCATTGCCGTGGGCATGGCGACCAATATTCCCCCCCACAACCTCAACGAAGTGGTGGATGGGTTAATTGCCCTGATCGACAATCCCGAACTAACCGATGCCCAGCTCTTTACTCTAATTCCTGGTCCCGATTTTCCCACTGGCGGCGAGATCATCGACACCAACGGAGTGTACGAAGCCTACACCACCGGACGCGGCAGCATTCCTGTCCGAGGCATTGCCCAGTTTGAGGAAATTCAACCGGGACGGGGACGCCACCGCCGACCCGCGATCGTCGTCACCGAGCTACCCTACCAGGTCAACAAAGCAGGGTGGATCGAAAAAATGGCGGATCTGGTCAACCAGGGACGGATTGAAGGAATTTTGGATATCCGAGATGAGAGCGATCGCGATGGCATGCGAGTGGTAATCGAACTGAAGCGCGAGGTCAGCCCCCAGCGAATTCTCAATCAGCTCTACAAACTCACGCCCTTGCAGATGAACTTTGGAGCTATCTTGCTGGCACTGGCGGAGGGGCAACCCCGGCAGATGTCGCTGCGGGAGCTGTTGCAGCAATTTCTCCAGTTTCGGGAACAGACGCTGACTCGTCAATATACCCACGAGTTGCAACAGATTGAGAACCGGATTCACGTCCTAGATGCGTTGCTGACAGCGTTGGAATATTTGGATGACATCATCGATATTTTGCGGAATGCGGCAGATGGGAGTGCGGCAAAGCAGGAAATGATTGAGG
>JAAUSV010000478.1 GCA_012032525.1 Leptolyngbyaceae cyanobacterium SL_7_1 | reverse complement strand
TGGTAGAGCACGTAGGTACGAGCAGCGACGGCTTGAGCTTTCAACGCTTCTGCGTGCCAGTTTGTGGGCATTTCACCACCCACCACACTATATAAATACTGTTCTAGATCGACGTAGTTTACCGCCGTGACACCATTAGAATCTGCTGCTAGCAGTGCTCGACCGCGATACCACTTGTCGCCAATAAACACCAGTCCATCGCCGCTGGGTTCAATCCAAACGGCATTGGTTCGCAGATTATCGAGGGAAAGTGTGCCTTGGCTGGCGATCGCCCTCACCGCTCCCATTGCCGGGAGTTCTTCAACCACCTCGCCCGCCATATTCTTGACTACGGTAGGGGTGGAACCGCCCACGGTGACTTGGTTAACCCGTTCTTCGATCGCCACTCGCAATTCCAAATTAGCCTGCGCCGGAGCCATTGCCATCAGCCAAACCACCAACGACATCCACCAAGACCGTCGCCCCAGTTTGATTAAATATTGCAGTCCTATCCAGGAAAAATAACGTCCAGTTTGCATAGCGGCTTGCTCCTCGCCCATTACACCAGTGATGTTTAATCCGGATCTACCCTGATGTCCTAACCTGAAATTTTGCACCACGCTCCAATGTAAAAATTCTATAAGGGAAGTGGTGAACTTGTAACAGTTCTAAATATCAATCTAGGGACAGAGGCGATCGGGTTACTGATTGAGTTGATGATTTAACTGTCTAATTGTGGCGCGATCGCTGGCAGAGTAAATTTTCATACCTGCCAGAAAATCAGCCGGACTAGCCTTGAAAAAAATGACGAAACAATTTCAGTGAGCGACGCCCACCGTTCAGGGATTCAGTGTATTCTTCAACTTGAGTGGAGTTTGGCTATTTTGTAAGCGATCGCCCATTCCAATACAAGGAGGATCGAGTGAAGGTTGGACTCATTGGCACTGGTTTAATGGGATTGCCGATGGCGCAACGGCTTGTGGCAGCCGAGGATGTGGCACTGTGGGCATATAACCGCACAGAGTCAAAATTGGCACCCCTGCGGTCGGTGAGCGTGGCGATCGCCTCCTCGGTGTCTGAGTTGGTGCACCACTGTGATGTGCTGATTTTGATGCTGAGTGATGCGCCAGCAATTCAAGCCGTTTTGCTGTCTTCGGAGGTGCGCCCGTTGCTGGCAAATCGTACGGTGATTCAAATGGGTACGATCGCGCCGAGTCAGAGCCGAGAGATAGCCATCGCCATCACAGCCGCTGGAGGAGACTATTTAGAAGCTCCGGTACTGGGCAGCATTCCCGAAGCCACAGCGGGCAAATTGCAAGTGATGGTGGGTAGCTCAGAGGCTCAATTTCAGCAATGGGCGTCGTTGCTGCAACACTTTGGCACACCCCGTTGGATTGGAGAGGTCGGCGCGGCAGCAGCTTTGAAATTAGCCCTCAATCAGCTAATCGGTTCCTTGACCACCGCCTTTGCTCTAAGTGTAGGATTTGTCCAACGTCAAGGGGTGGAGGTGGAGACGCTTATGGAAATTTTGCGACAAAGCGCCCTGTATGCGCCCACATTTGACAAGAAGTTGCAGCGGATGGTCGATCGAGACTTTGCCAATCCCAACTTCCCCACCAAGCATTTGCTCAAGGATATGAACTTAGCTTTAACCGAGGCAGAAGCGGCTGGATTGCACGGAGATGCCCTAGCAGGAGTTTGCCAGATTTTGATGCAAGCTTGTGAATTGGGTTTGCAGGATCAGGATTACTCCGCTTTGTTTGAGGCGGTCAACCCATCAAGCAAAGGTTAGTCGATCGCGCAAACCTTTAGCCTGATTTAATCCTTTGCAAGTCTATGCCCTAGAGGGGGATGCTAAGCTAGGGAAAGTGGATGTCTGTGATGCAATCCCCTCTTGGGAATTGCTGGAGCAGCTTTCCGTCCCAGTTAGTGATCAATGAGGTGTTTAGGGTGGTTGCTGCTTACGAATCTTTGCAATCGAACCAGGTCAGTTTAAGTCCAACTGAGCAAAATGGTTCTACCAACGCTGCGCCAGACGATCGGGTAGCGGTGCTATTGATGGGCTATGGCGAAGTCGAAAGCTACGAGGATTTTGCCAACTACAACGAACAAGCTTTGAATCTGCTCACGGCTAAATTTGCTCCAGTGCCTACCTGGGTTTACCCGCCGCTGGCAAAGCTGTTAGCCGTCTTCGATCTGCATGAATGGAGCCATCAACACGACCACTTTATCTCCCCCCACAACGCCATTTTTGAGCAACAACGGGCAGGAATTGAAGAACGGTTACAGGCAGAGTGGGGCGATCGCGTCAAAGTCTTCAAAGCCTTCAACTTCTGTGCCCCCTTCCTCCCCGATCAGGTGTTAACAGAAATCAAAGCCCAAGGATTTCACAAACTGTTGATCTACCCCCTGTTGGTTGTCGATTCTATTTTTACCAGCGGCATCGCCGTTGAGCAGGTCAATAAAGCCCTCGCCGCCTTAGCAGACAGCACCCAGCACTGGGTCGAGGGAATGCGCTACATTCCTTCCTTCTACAACGAGCCAGCCTACATCAAGCTCATGGCAAAGATGGTGGAGGAAAAAATCACCCACGATCTGACCGTAGCCCATCTACCCTCCCAGATCGGCATCGTGTTGATGAACCACGGCTGTCCCCACAAAGCCAAGGGCTTCACCTCTGGGATTGACGAAAGCCAAGCCCTCTACGAACGGGTACGGGAAGAACTGATCTACCGCTACCCCCTTATCTCCGTAGGTTGGCTGAATCACCAAACCCCACTGATCGAGTGGACCCAACCCAACGCCGAGTTAGCTGCCAAAAACCTGATCGACTTAGGAGCAACCGCGCTGATTTTCATGCCAATCGGCTTCGCCACCGAGAATCATGAAACCTTGCTCGATGTCGATCACATCATCCACGGTTTACGACGCAAACACCCTGAAGTCACCTACGTGCAAATGCCCTGCGTCAACGATCGCCCAGAGTTCCTACAAATGGCAGCCAATTGGGCACACCCCCAAATCGAAGCCCTGCTCTCAGCCGAAGCATTGGCAGTCAATCCCAAACTGGCGATCGAACAAGCCCACCACCACACCCACGATCACCACCACGACCACTCCCACCACCATCATCACTAGAAAAGGCTAAACATACAAAGCGCCCAATGGGCGCTTTGTATTCTCCACCATCTTT
>JAAUSV010000042.1 GCA_012032525.1 Leptolyngbyaceae cyanobacterium SL_7_1 | reverse complement strand
TGATCACCATACATTGCCTACCGATCGTCCTCCCGTGGTTGCCCTGCTCAATTCACGCTGCTTTCCCTCCGGACATCCTTTGTCAACCCTATCTGGTGTGGCAGTAGCGTTCAAACTCATTGAGGCACTCTACACCGTCATGCCTGCTGAGCAGCCGCTTGAGGAACTGCTCGATCTGGTGGCGATCGGGCTGATTGCCGACCTAGTGGAATTAACGGGGGATTGCCGCTACCTCGCCCAACGGGGCATTGAGCAATTACAGAAACAACGCCAGAGTGGAACCCCAAAACGTCCAGGAATTGCCCGATTACTAGAACTATGTCGGAAAAACGGCGATCGCCCCACCGATATCTCCTACGGGATTGGTCCTCGGATCAACGCCATTAGCCGCATCTATGGGGATGCTCGGTTTGCTGTGGAACTCCTGACTAGTCAAGCCGTCGATCGCTGTCAGCAACTGGCAGAGGACACGGAACTCGCCAATACCCGTCGCAAAGCCTTGCAAAAAGAAGTCGTTCAGCAGGTTAGATCTCAACTAAATCACTTAGACCTGTCCACAACTAGCGTGATTGTCCTGTCTGATCCTCAATGGTCAGTCGGGGTTTTGGGATTAGTTGCCGGACAAATTGCCCAGGAATACGATCGCCCGACAATCCTACTGAGCACCGATGTCACTGAATCTGCTACTACCCAATCTGAAGCCTCTGTCCGCCTTGCCCGTGGGTCTGCCCGATCGATTCATTCTGTTGATCTCTACCAGCTCGTCAACCAACAATCCCACCTGCTCCATCGGTTTGGTGGGCATCCCTACGCGGCTGGCTTGAGTCTGCCGATCGAAAATATTTCCCTATTTTCAGAAGCCATCAATCGTCAGCACCGATTGCAGGAGTTGGTTTCTGGCATACCCCGTGTTAGCTTCCAGGCTGATTTAGCTGTAACAGTGGCGGAGCTAGGACAGGAATTATTTCGCCAATTGAAGGGGTTAGAACCCTACGGAATGGGCAATCCTACCCCTAAATTACTCCTACGGAATGTTTGGTTTAACAAGGTACATCACCAAAACATTTATGATTGGAAAAAGCGCAAGGTTCGTTACATCAAGACCGAATTTGAAGTGTGGGATGAGTCTGCATCCGTCGGTTTTCCTGGGATCTGGTGGGAGCACTACAAAGATGAAATCCCAACCCAGCGATCGGACATCATTGCTGAATTAGACTTTAATCCATTCCAAAAACGCTATGAGATTCGGCTAGTTGCCATTAGACCCAGTAGTACGGCTGCGTTGCCTCTTTCTACCCTGGCGTGGCAAAACTGGCTGCTTGATTACAGAGGTCAAGGCATAGAACCTGAGGGCAATGTTTTTGCGATCGCTCGTTGCCCCAGCAGTTGGGATGAGTTGTATGCTTGGTTGCGCCATGCTTTGCAAAATGAACAGAAGTTGGCGATCGCCTATTCCAATCCTTCTCCTAATCCTGCAATTGAATGTTGGCAGCAGCTTGTTGGCATCGCCAAATATCTCAGCCGCACTAGAGAGCTAGCCAGTCAAACGCAGTTACAAGAAAAATTGGACATTGGCGATCGCGTCCTACACCTTGGGTTTAAAGCACTTCGATCGCTAGGACTTACAATTACAATCCCCAACACCAACACTGTTCAGATGCAGTGGCAATTTAGGGAACCATCCATGGATGGCTTAAGCAAAACTCTAGAAGTTCAATCCTTTTTGGAAGCCGTCCAAGAGGAATATTTTCGCCGCCGCTACTTCTACCATGTTCCCCTTAGCACCATCCAAACAGTACTTGAGCAAAATTATGGACTCTTGGTCTAATCCAGTCCTCACCTAGTTTATTGTCTTAAGCCGTACGAACATAATCTACTTCTACGGACTGCAAGAGCTCCTGAAGCTGCTCTGAGACCCATTGCAAGTCTTCACGGCTACGCAACTCGTCTAGTCTATACAGAATCTTACCATTAGAAAATAAGAGGAGCGTGGGCAGCGAGGTCAATCGGTAGGTAGTCGCCAATCTAAAGTTTTCATCGGCGTTAATCCCAACCAACTTGACTGGCTGGTCTAGCTCTGCTTGAAATCGGATTAAAAAAGGATTGACAATTCGACAGATCCCACACCAAGGTGCCCAGAAATTAACCAGTACCGGAATGGAAGCGTCTAACACTTCCTGCGAAAAGGTTTTCTCATGAACGGTCAATACCATGATCCCTCTGTGCTTATAGACAAGTTTTTGTTATGGGATCATTTTATAGGAAGAATGAAAAGGATTCATTCAGTTTTTAAAGAATGCAGTTTCCCTGACAATTGTCTCCCAGGAGCGCTATGCACTCCGCCAGAGGAATTGCGGATTTAATCAGTAACTATTTAGGGTCTCCACGTTACCAATAAAGCTTAGCTGTCGCGCCAACCAGAAGTGGGTGCGCCCACCATAGCAGCAACACGAACCCAAGCACCCCGACATAAGCAGGACGCAAAAACTCCCTCCCCTCTAAAGTTTGCCTCCCCCGAAGGATGGCTAGAAACGGAAAAACTGAGGTTCGTTCTTTTACTTTTTCAAAGTCATCTCCGTAGCGGATACTGAGTCGCCGATCGCCATGCCACACCCCAAACAGGTGATGCAAAATTAATCCAGCAGATGTCACCAGCATAAAACTCGTTCCCAACCAGAGCGTGTGAGCAATACACCAAATCACTTGCCCTACCATCTGAGGGTGACGGGTAATGCGAATAATGCCTGTTTCGTAGAGGTGTACAGCGGGTTTTTGAATTGCGGCAATCTCCAGCAGGTTGAAGGTGGCAGGGTAAAGAAATATGAACGAAATGGCGGATAGTCCCCAGACAATCGCTTGCATTCCAGGCACACCTTGCCAATTCCACAGTTGCAACCCATCGTAGCGGTGGTTGATGAAATAGATAATCAGAACACTTGCCAAGGGCAGGCTGACCAAAGCAAATCCAACTCGGTATAGCCGTGCTCCCAGCAGTTTCTCGCCACGAGGGCGTAGAGCCGCCAGCCCGCTGTGGGCGATCGCAAATCCCACCAGCAACCCAAACATAATCAGATGGCTATTGAGCCAAAAAGATAGCATAGATGACAAATTCAGAACAGCAATGACTCTTAAGATATCAAGTCTCGATTCTGTGGTGGTCCTAAATTTGTAATGATTTTTGGTGGTGCGGGCTGCGCCCGCACCACCAAAAATCATTACTTAAACACCACTCCCAATTCCGTTACTGTAAATCAATTTTATGGAGTGTTCCGCGATTGTCATTCCAAGTTGCAATCAATACTTGGTCGGAGTGGCAAGGGGCGATCGCTGTGATGGGAGCTTCGATAGAACTAGCTTGCCGACCCCGTTGATCTACAACTACAATCTGTCCCGATCGAGTTGCTGCAATCAACCCTCCTGGGACGGCAATGACAAAATCGGGGATGATCCCAACGGTCACTCGGACGATACGATAGGGTTTGAGATCAATGACAAAGACCGTTTCAGGTTCGTCTGCCCCGATCGCCAACAAACGGTAGGGAATTGGGGTGGTGATGATGTGTTTTAGCCTCAAGGGAATTGTCAATATTCCCAAACAGTTGCCTCGACGAGTGATGATTTCAATCTTGGTTCCTGGAGGCAACGGGGGGTTGGGGCAAGAGGGCTGGTGCAGCAGGGAAACGCCGTTTGAAACGATCGCTACATGGCGGGTATCAAGAACCAGCAGGTGTTGAATGGGTGTCTGTTTGTCCACTGGCAAGGCGATCGGGTTGTCAGAACTCCGGTTTTCCCTGTCCCCTAGCCATCGAATCATTAATTGGTTTAATGTCAAGCCAGCCTTGACCAGGGCAACCCAACGTCCATGGGGTGCAACACCGATCATGGCATCAGCTTCCAATGGCATGATGGCTTGTATCGTTGGCTCGCTCTCTGATCCATAGGATAGGCAATACAGGAAACCAGTCGTCCTGACAAAATAACCCTGTTGCCAACTCAGCAGGGCTTGGATAGGGCGATCGAACTCAACGGTTTGCCTACCAAGCGCGGAGGTATTTTGCATCGGTTGGCTACAAAGTCTGACCTGTTGCCAATTTGCGCAGGCAGCCAATGAATCCCCAAGATTCGGTGCTCCCGCCCTGTGTGCCGCTTGGATTGCATTCAACATTTCTATGGCGGAATGGAAGCGACGAGCCGGGAGTTTTTGCAACGCTGTGCAAAGGATCGATCGCCACTCCTTCGACAAGGTTGGGGGAATAACAGGCAATCGATTCAAATGGGCAGCCATCAATGCATCAGGTGTTCCGCTGAAGGGGCGATGACCGACCAGCAATTCAAACAATAAAACCCCGACTGCATACAGATCAGACGCAGTGGAATAACACCCATAAAATCGCTCAGGAGCCATGTAGGCAGGAGACCCTGTTTGTCCTGGCACTGCGCATCCCCACTCCCGGTTGAGACGGGCAATGCCAAAATCGGACACATGCGCCATCCATTGCCTGGGGTGAGTCGTCAACAGGATGTTCTCAGGTTTGATGTCACAGTGAACAATGTCGTGACGGTGGGCGTGTTCCAAGCCTGCCAAAATATCGCTAATCAAACTCACGATGTCGGACACTGCTAGGCGATCGCCCTGCTCCATCAAACCACGCAAAGTTCCTCCCTCGCAGTAGTCCATCACCAGACATCGCTGCTGTGCACTGTGTTCCAACGCCTGACAGGTAACGATATTGGGATGCTGCAAACTCAAGAGAAATCGAAATTCCCGCAGAAATTTGTGGGTGGGAAATTGGTGCCCCAAATATTTCAACGCCACCAACTGCCCTGTTCGTCGATGAACCGCGCAGTAGACTCGCCCAAACTGCCCCGCCCCACCAACCCCAAGGTGCGATATTTCGATCGCGTCAGCCCCCTAAGTAGTACCACATTCTCAACAGCCTGCTAGCTGCATAGGTGTTGCATAATTCCCTCGTGATCCAGGTTAGTTACCATTGTTTCCGCAACTTCCAATCGTTTAGGCAATCCCAAAACAAATCGATTGCAATCTGCTCCCAAGGATTCACAAGTGGTTTGTAAACAGTGCAGGTCTCTACCCACCAATTGACCAAAGAAGGAGGCTAGAATACCAGCCTCCAGATGGCAAACCGGTTGATCACTGAGGCTTGCCTGTTTAGCAAAGGGAGAATTCCAAATTTGAATTACTAGGAACCCTCGATTCTGGTAAGTGGAGTCCAAGTCGATTGTTCCCCAGCCATGGGTAATCCAACATTGTTTTAGAGCTTGCATAAACTCCACCATTGTCAGTTCGGCAAGCGATTGATTGTAGTAGTCCGAGAGTTGTGCCTGAAACCGAGCGTAAAATTTTTTACCCCACCAACGACCGCAGTTGAACAACACCAATCGGCTGGCTTGCCCAATCTCTTTGTTTAATCCGGAGTAAATCCCTTGAACTAGGGTTTCAGGCAATGCAAGCAGCGATCGCCTTCTCGATTCTTCAACAATCCCAGTTCTAGTTCACTTTGAATGTAGGCGGTGGGAGCAAAGTAGTTGCTGGGAATGTACCCATGAGTTAGGAGATCAGCGACAGAAAGCATGATAGGCATCTGAGTAAATTTGTACTCTGAGTAAATTTGTACAATGAATGAACCAATACCCATTCCTAATACAGCGCTTTGCGCTGAGATGAAACCCAAGTTTTGTTGAGAGCCGCGCTCAACAAAAACTCTGTACCTCACGCGCTTGAAAAGCGCTGTAACTCTTAGAAATTAATGATTAGGGAGCCAACGAGTTAGTTACTGGCATCGTCAGTTCTGCTTCAGCCAAGGTCAGCATTGGTTTCAGTAACCCAATTTGAGTAGCAGTCAACGTTTGTGCCAGTTGTTGATTGAGCAAGCGACATAACACAGTATCGATCGCTGGATTGCCACACGGACGCGCAGTATGCCGCAACCAAATCAGCAATCGTTCCTCCAGAAACGTGGCGTCATCAAGCAACATTCCCATGGTGCAATACCGAAGTGACACCAAAGCATTTTTAATGCTTCGTTCCAGTGCTTCGATTGGCTCTTGCGGCATTTCAGCCTGTAATTGAGTTGCCACCTCTTGCAAGATGGACAATTCACTGTTTCGCAGGGTACGGTAGGTGTCCAATCGCTTGGGCAAGGAACCGACATACTGCCCTAGGTTATTCAATTCATTGGTTTGGAGATAGCGATTTTCTGCTTCATCAAAAATACGTTGAAGTTGTGGATGCATAGATTATTGGAACCGAATGAGGGACTGAAGTAGTTTGTGCGGCTAGCCACTTAGAATAAATCAGAGAATTGATCAAGGGTGAACTGATTAGTCTTTGCTGGAGTTGGTTGGACAGTTGAAATAGTTGGGCGGGAAGCGATCGCCATTCCCTCCCAGTTCACAGCAGCAAAAAAATCATTTACCGTTGATATCAAAGGTAATACCCCTTTAAGGGCGACGGTTCCTTGACAATCAGCTTCGTGCTGTTTGAGCGTTCGATCGTTCCAAGGGATTGCACTAAAAAATTGATCAACCGTCAGTACTTTGAAAGAGGCATGGGAAATTTGAGCATTACCCGCAGGGAGTTTCTGAAGCTGGTCAGATCTAATCGCCATGAACGTCACTCTCCTGCTCGTAGTCGCTTCTCAATGTCTCGTGCCGTTGCTCCCTCGTTCAGCCAGAAGGCAGCCGCGTCAATGCGATCCTGACTACCGAGAAGGAATTTGCAATAGGTTTCCCCCATGGAGTAGCACTGGATCTCGATACAACTCAGTTGCTTTTTGACCAATTCAGTAAAAAATCCGGCAAACAAGCCAGCATACAAGAAACATACTGGTTTCCCCACATCTCCCAATCCCCGCGCCACCGCCGAGTCAAAGATGTTGATGAACATAAAACCCTGTTTACGATCGCCCATATCGACCTCCCAACGCCCCCAACCTTGGGAGGTGAAGGGCCACCACCACGTTTCCAACAAAAACAACAGGTTGGTTTGACGAACATTGCGATCGAACTCACGTTCAAACCACTTCTCAAAGAAGAAAGCATCAGCCTTACCCCACTCGCAGCCAATTGTATACATGGTGACAGCCGAGGCATCTCCCACTTCCTCTTCCAACCCTTCCACAAGCCCAATGATGAAATCTTCGGTGGTTAGAATGTTGTGTCCTCCATTCCAATCCTGAATCGTGCCTTGGGTTGAATCAAATTGGAAAAAGTCGCGGAAACCGTAGTGATTATGTTTTGTTGGATACTTAAGAGGGATGGAGCTGTCGATCGCAGTCGTCATAACGCTTTGCTAGATAGGGAGGACATTGGATATTACCTGTGAATGTTCCCTGTAAAAAGCCTGCCCTAACAAAAGAGGACAACTTAATTGAGTTGTCCTCTTTTCCATGGTTATAGTCAGACCAGCTAGCTCATCTTCACGAGTTGGTAGTCCTAAACTTGTAATGATTTTTGGTGGGGCGGGCGGCGCCCGCCCCACCGAAAATCATTACTCAAATACCACTACCCACGAGTTTGTGGGTGATGAATCTAGTTGAGCATACCCAGCGATCGCCGATTCAGTTCGAGAATTGGGCAGATCAAATCAGCCTGAGCACTGGAAAAATGTTGTTTGACCACGGTTTGCATGACCTGGTAGGTGACGTCACAACTTCGTTGTGCCCCAAACGCCCGAATCATGGTTTGGAACCAGTCTAGGAATCGCTCTTGCAGAGTTTCTGAATCGTTGATCAACACGGCTACTGCGGAATAGCGTAGGGTGGAAATGGTATCGCGCTTCCACTTGGTTACCAGATCCTGATTGCCAATCTGAAAAAGAGTTGGATCGATCGCCTGCATTTTGGTGTGTGTCTCTTTCACCAGTGTCAATTCAAGGTCTCGTAGCCGTTGATAGGTTTCTACCCTCAACCGAAAGGACTGGACATAATCAACAAGAAATTGAAGTTCCGCATCGCTGGCATACCGACCATCGACTTGAAAACTGAGGCGTTCAAGCTGGCTGAGCATTCGCTAAACATCTCCTTGTCTACTCTTAGGATTTAAGCCAGAACCTCAGAACGTCACACAAGAGGTGGAAGTCCTGGTTGATTTAGAGAATTCCCCCTAGAAGCAACTCTCTAACTCTGTATGACCTGCTGGGCATCTAGGAGCGCTAGGCAGTTTAATTTGTACTGCTGTGGGCAAAGAACTCTCCGACCTTAAAGCTAGGCGTATTATTGAGTTGTTTTAGGATGGAACGGGTGATCAGTTTGCCAGACTCAACTAAAATTTGCCCTGTAATTGGGTGGAGGAGATTTTGTTCAGCGCGTCGCCCAATTAGTGCTTCAACATCTTGAAGAGAATTGATGTACATGCCAGGCGGCAGTTCCACCACCACACCATCACCTATCACCCGCGCTTGGCAGGCTAGGCGGGAGTTGGCTTTGCAGGAAGTGATGACTTCGAGGGTGTGTTGTTCTCGTCGGTTAATTGGAGTCAGCGCTGTCATTCCTTTGGTGACGTAGACATGGCAGGTTGCACACATGCCTCGTCCCCCACACTCTCTCAACACATCCAAATCTTTGTTAATCAAAACAGAGAGCAAATTACCATTGGTTTCAACGGAAGTCTCTTGGGCGATCGGTTCTAATCTGATGATCTTAGCCATGACTTTCTTTACAAATGTTTGTTTTAGATAGGAGAATTTCTTTTTCGGGAGCGCTCAGGACGCGCTGATCAATGCCCTGGGCAAAGTCTCGAATTACTGTGGAACAGCGGTGGACAAACTGAGTCGTCCAGTCTTGAATCCACTGATGCTGTTCATCGGTCAATGGCTGGGTTGAGGGTGTACCTGGAATGACTGTAATCCGAGCAGCCCGATCGATTTGAAATTGGCTCAACCAATCAGTAGATGGACGGGTCGATTTCCAGTAATTTGCAACAACCGTAGGTCCCAGATACTGAATGGCAAATTGGCTGACTTTATTCAGGGCGCTGAGGATTTCTTCGAGAGCAACCGTTGTGGTGAAGGATGGAGAGTTGAGTTGTTGTAACTCAGACAGAACAGGGATGGTTGAGCCACCTCCAGAGGGTTTGCTGTCGGGTTGGGTGGATGGAACAATGTTGCCAACCAGCAATCGAAATGTGGCGATCGGATTATGGATATCGTCCTGAAATTCTGCTTTGAGGGCGGCAATGGCTTGACAGTAGCTAGAGTAGACTAGCCGTTCCTCCGTCAGCACTAGCAAAATTACCCCACAACTGAGCTTATAGATATAGACTTGGTGTCCAGCAAAGTGAAATTCATAAAACTCAAACCCAGGGGGGGTTGTTTCGACCACCTGTTGGATTCCCTGGGTCAACGCTTCCTTTTGTTGAAAATTTAAATAGCGATCGACTCCATAGAAATAAGGACGGGAACGCTTGTCCATCAAGGCAATTCCTGTTATTCCTGGCAAAGTCAGAAAATCTTGGACAACCTCCCGCTTCATAAGATGCTCTAATACTAAATGGAACCCCTATTTACATTAAGTGCCAAGCAAGTGCCAGGATTGGGTATCAACAAGATCGAAGGGTGGGCTGAACACTAGCCTGCTGGCGTGGTTTCGTTAAATTATGATTCTGCACGATCGAATGGATTCATGGTGCTTGATAATCCTGTCAGGTGTTAGGTTTGATGAACCGTCCAAGTGCATCAGACGATCTCATTTGGACTTCAATGGTTTAAGTTTATGGCAACTGATCAGACTCAATTATGGTTGGTTTCCTGAGCACGATTTGATGGTCTCGGATTCTGCTAGTGGTCACGCATTCCCTTTAGACTATTTTTCTTGGGTTTAGTACTCATGTCTGACCTCCCTTTCACCCTGGATCAATTACGGATTCTCAAGGCGATCGCTGCCGAGGGAAGTTTTAAGCGTGCAGCCGATAGCCTGTACGTCTCCCAACCCGCTGTCAGCTTGCAGGTGCAAAACCTGGAACGCCAGCTAGATGTGCCATTGTTCGATCGAGGGGGCAGACGTGCCCAACTGACAGAAGCGGGTCACTTGCTTTTGAGCTATGGCGATCGGATTTTGACGCTTTGTCAAGAAACGTGTCGAGCCATTGAAGATCTACAAAATCTTCAAGGAGGCACGCTGATCATTGGGGCAAGCCAAACTACGGGCACCTACCTGCTTCCCCGCATGATTGGGCTGTTTCGCCAGCATTACCCCGATGTGGCAGTGCAATTACATGTCCACTCCACCCGCCGAACGGTTTGGAGCGTTGCTAACGGTCAGATTGACCTAGCCATTATCGGGGGAGAAGTTCCTCCAGAGTTACAAGATTCTTTGGAGATTATTCCCTATGCTGAAGATGAACTAGCACTGATTTTGCCCATCCTTCATCCGTTGGTGCGATCGGGAGCGGTGCAAAAAGATGATCTTTACAAATTGCAATTCATCTCACTGGATTCTCAATCGACGACTCGTAAGGTAATTGATCAAGTGCTTTCTCGTAGTGGCATCGAGACGCGCCGCCTGAAAATTGAGATGGAATTAAATTCCATCGAAGCGATTAAAAACGCTGTGCAGTCAGGGCTAGGCGCAGCATTTGTCTCAGTCTCAGCGATCGAAAAGGAATTGCAGATGGGCGTGCTGCACCGTACGTACATCGACGAAGTCGTGGTTAAACGGATGCTGTCGGTGATTGTCAACCCCAACCGCTATCGTTCTAAAGCAGCCCAGGCGTTTGTGGACAAAATCCTACCTCAGTTTTCCACGTATCAACCAGCCGAAGATCCGATGGAGCGTATGGTTGAAAACGGAATTGCGGAGTCAACAGAGCCACTATCGCTTTGAACCTCTAGTAGAACTCAATCATTTGGCTGTTTGTCTAAGTGGAATTCGTTTCCTCTGTAGCCAGCTTAAAATCTACAGTAAACCCCCTTCTTGCAGAAGGCTAATTTGCTAGCTAACAGCCACTATGGAAGTTTATTGCACTCGTCCGGGTTGCCCTCGCCCTGTTAACCATTTTCCCGATCTCGATAACAATGCCACCCTCAAAACAGTGCAGCAGAAGTATTGCACCACCTGTGGCATGCCATTAATTTTAATTGGACGCTATGTTCCTTTAAAACTTCTGGGACGAGGGGGATTTGGGGCAGCATTTTTGGCACGCGATCGCTACACTCCAGCCATGCGGCAATGTGTCGTTAAGCAATTTCAGCCCGCTGGCGATCTCAATCCTACCCAATTAAAAGTGGCTCAAGATCTATTTGAGCGGGAGGGGGAAGCCCTGGAAAAATTGGGAAATCAACACCCATTAATTCCCGATCTGCTGGCATTTTTTGAGTTGGATGTCGCTAGCAATGTTCCAGGCAAGCCAACTAGTTTCTTTTATCTGGTGCAAGAATTCATTGATGGCGAGAATTTGGAGGATGAATTAGCCCGGCGGGGGAAGTTTTCCGAGGACGACGTCAAGGAAGTTTTGGGTGAAGTGTTACAGATCTTGGAATTCGTCCATACCAATGGAGCTATCCACCGCGACATTAAGCCATCTAATATTATGCGCCATCGCAACGGGCGAATTTATCTGTTGGATTTTGGTGCGGTCAAGGAGATTGCTTCTGTTGCTGCCTCCAGTGGGGAAGGCAAGGCTTCGACGGGCATCTACTCGATGGGCTTTGCCCCACCCGAACAAATGTCTGGCAATGTGGTCTATCCCTCCACAGATTTGTATGCCCTAGGCGTTACCTGCATTACATTGCTCACTGGGAAACAGCCCAACGAGCTTTACGATCCCTACAGTAATGGCTGGAACTGGCGGGCTTACGCACAGATCAGCGATCGCCTCGAAGCCATCCTCAATCGCATGTTGTTGTCTTCGCCCAACCAACGCTTCCAATCGGCGGAGGACGTGTTAAATGCACTCAAAGCGGCTCCACCTCCCACGGCTCCAGTCACCCAGCTCCCAACCTCAACTGGGTTTGCCCAGGCAGCGAGTGGGGCTCAAGCACCCCCCCAACCCCAGGCTAAACCTGCTCAACCTGTTGCGGTTGCCACTGCTGCACCCAGTGCCCCGACCAAAGCCCAACCAGCTTTTTCACTAGTTGAGATTTTAGGAGGAGCGGCGTTTACTGGATTTGAAGGCGGGTTGCTGGCGATCGCCCTCACTAGTCTGCTCGGCACCAGCCTAGCTTCCACAGGTATCTGGGTGATGCTTGCTGTGGGAGTTTTAATCTTTGCCCAAAATCGCCGCTGGATCGAGCGTTGGGACTTGATTGTCATCGCACTAATCTCCCTGGGAATCGTCGTCTTCTTCCCACCGTTACATGCTGTGTTGCAACAAACAAGTCCAGGGCAACTGGTGTTTGTTGTAGCATTGTTGACCGGGTTGGTAGCGGTGGCAATCACAATTTTGTTTCAATTGATCTATCGAATTTATCTAGCCTCTTTTGAAAAACGGCTGAATATGGCTCAAAAGAATGACACGCCTGCTTTAGTTCTCTCCTTATTGATCACGGTGCTCCTGTTAAGTGCAGGGTTCTGGTGGTTCAACAATCGCCTCAATCCATCCAGCGGCAATCAAACCAATCCAGGGGTTGGGGGTGATACCATCACTACAACCCCTGGAGCGATCGATGGACAGCGATTGAGTTTTGGCAACGTCTCCCTATTTCCAACGGACGCATTACCTGAAAAACAAGCGGGAATTGCAGCATTGGCAGCGGGTCGGCTTGAAGAGGCCATTAGTCAGTTAACCGCCACATTGCAAAAGAATCGCAATGACCCAGAAGCCTTAATTTATCTAAATAACGCCCGTGCGGGCGCAACTCACCATTCGATCGCTGTCTCTGTGCCGATCGGGAGTGATGCCAACGCCGCACTGGAAATCTTGCGGGGAGTGGCACAGGCGCAACAGGAGATAAACCAGGCAGGGGGAATTAATGGCGTTCCTCTGTTTGTGGTCATTGCCAACGACGATAACGATCCGGCGATCGCCGTCAAGTTGCCCACGCTCTAGTAGACGATTCAACTATCTTGGGTAGTGTTGGACATTATGCCAGTGACGTGACCTTGGCAGCGGCAGAAGTCTATGAAACCGGACGGTTGGTAACTATTTCCCCCGTCAGTACATCGGTAAAGTTATCGGGTTTTGGGCAATACACCTTTCGCACCGTTCCCAGTGATTACATCGCCGCCCGATCGTTAGCCAACTACATGACGACTACCCTAAACCAACAGAATGCGGCAGTCTTCTACAATTCCCAAAGCGGTTATAGTCAATCGATCAAATCTGAATTTTCTACAGCGCTCTCGTTGAGTGGTGGGCAGGTAACGAGTGAGTTTGATCTGTCGAGTGCCAATTTTAGTGCGGGTCGAAGCATGGAGCAGGCGATCGCCCAAGGTGCCACCGTACTCGTGTTACTAGCAAACACAGGGACACTCGATCGCGCCCTGCAAGTGGTGCAGATTAATCAACGCCAATTACCCCTGTTAGCCGGGGACGATGTCTATGCCCCAACCACCTTAGAGGTAGGGGCTGCCCAAGCCACCGATATGGTGGTAGCGGTGCCCTGGCACATTTTGTCTAACCCCCAATCTGCCTTTGTCCAACAATCGCGTCAACTGTGGGGGGGCGATGTTAACTGGCGATCGGCGATGGCATACGACGCAACCCAAGCCCTAATTGCAGCCCTCACCACCGAACCCACCCGTGAGGGAGTACAAGCCGCCCTATCCAACCCCAGTTTCTTAGCCGAGGGAGCATCGGGTGCAGTGCGTTTTTTGCCATCGGGCGATCGCAATCAAGCGGTTCAACTGGTCAAAGTTGAACCCGGTTCTCGCTCTGGATATGGCTATGACTTTATTCCGATTCCTTAAGCAACTACTGCGCCTGCCGATTTGCCGCCTCTGAAGGAATGCAGATCAGGTTGTCGCCATAGCCACGGATCAAGCCTCGTTGGCGGAGCTTACCCATCAATCGAGTTACCGTCACCCGTGTAGAACCGATCGCACTACCGATTTGGGCATGGGTAAGACTCCAGGGGAGGTAATAGCCATCATCACAGGGCTCCCCAAACTCCTCAATCAGGAGTGTGAGGAATCCTAGCAGGCGATCGATCGTCCGGCGCTGACCCAGTGTGCTTAGCCAGAGGAGCTTACGTTGGTGTTGATAACGGAACGCATCCAACACTTCTCGCCGAAAATGGGGCCAATTGTCTAGATCGTGCCAGTACAGCCAGATTACAGAGGTCTGCTCCACATGGGCAAAGCTTTGCAAGGTGAAGGGCGATTGGGCCACAATTTCAAAGGGTTGCCCTGCCCCCACAAATCCTAAAAACGCTTCCTCAGAATTGATCCGAGGCAAACGGGAGGAGCTACTGGGGGATGCACTGACTTGAGCCTCGCCCACAAGCCGAACAGAACCCCGCTGGACTAGATAGAGCAGCCCTGGTCGCGCTGGAATTTTCTCATCTTTGGCGAAGGTACGGCAACGGTAGTGTTCTTGCGCCCAATCGATGATCCGTTGCCATGTTAGGAAAGGACGAGCGGTTTCGGGTTGGGAAGATACTGAATGCATAGTAGGAGCTGTAAAAATCAGCAGAAATGGACGGCTTTAAACTGGGGTATGGCTAGTCAAGCAGTGCAACTTCTTTGGTCAATCAATTGCAGCAGATAGGCTAGCCCACCTTTGTGCCTATTAAAGTAAATAAGCGTAATTACGGGGATTAAACTGGGCACAATTGTAAATCGACATAACAACTTTATATTTACAACCAAAACTTTACACGCTTTTTATATTAATTTTCTAGAAATTTAATATCTAAAGCGGTCTTAAGGAGTCGATCGAGCGATTGACTCGCCTGAAAAGCGTACAGCACCCTGGTCTGATGGTATGAATTTTGACGTGTCCTCTATCCTACTGCCATCCCTACGGTTGTGTTTTAGTCATAGGCTACAGAACCTGATCTATCCTCAACCAGAAAAGGGGCTGCCCTTCAGTCTCGATGCACTGAATTTCTCAATGCTAAAAAACTTGCAAGGTCAAATTAGGCTGACAAAAAACTCATTTCCGTTGAGCTACACATCAGCGATCGCCCTTCAACTCGCACCAATGCTGGCTGCATCCCCCAGACAAATTGCAAATGCGCTCATCCGGGGATTGTCCGCTTCAACAGTACAAAGAAGCGAGGGCGATCTACCTCAACCACACTACTGTGATAGTTTGCAGAAAATTTGGCAACACTCTAATATTAGAGCTACTTCAGAGGGTTGGCTTCAGTGGCAACTCCATCCATCCGGATTAGCTACTTGGCTACAAGCATTAGCTGAAATACCACTTCAACCCGGCGTTTACTGTCAGATCAACCATTTCTCAGGTAATGATAATCAATTTTTCCCAACCACAACCATTGATTTTTTCACTGTCCACCATACGTATGCTCGATGTCGTTCGTTGTTACAACAGGCTAAACAGGCTGGGTTGATCAAATTCACAGTTGTGAATTTAGAAATAGATAGAATGACATTTCCCCTATCCTTCTGCCCTAGCTGGCTTGATGCCCAGGGACAACTGCACTTCACCCATTGGGCAGAGTATCAATTGATCAGACAGTTGGCGATCGGATTAGATGACGTCGCCCAAGCATACTCCATTAACCGCTCAGAACCCACTCCTTTAGCGAAATCAGCAGATTTAGCAAAATCGGCGATTGCCTTGAGTCACAGTTTTGAGAGCTTTCACGCCCATTGCCAGATTTGGAGAACCCAAGCCTCGTCCTTAAGCCTAGTTCAAGCACGGCTAGGCTTAGTATTAGCCACAGCCATCGTTTTACATATCCTCGTTGAAGCTGGACTAGGCATTCGGTTGGTGGAGGAGCTTTGAGGCGTGAAGGTAGTCTTCACGCTTGGGTCTGTTCAATGGTGTTGATCAATTCCCACCAACGATTGAGCGGGTAGTAGAGGACGGGCGCCCATAGACTACTGAGAATGGCTGAACTCAACGCAACCCGCTGATGATAAAACCAAATTTCCGCCAGGGTACGATGGGGGATAACCGAATGATCGCTCCATCCCATTGCGCTAAATTGAATGGCTGTGGTGGTCTCTGCGACCACAGCCATGCCAAATACGATCAATGCAATTGAGATAAAATCTTCTTGAATGTATCGCTGCTTCTGCAAGCGAGCGGTGAGAAATCCTACCAACGCTAAGCTCAAAGCATGGGAAGGGTAGGGAGCCGTCATCCCATCCTGAATCAGCCCCAATACTAAACCTGCGATCGCTCCTAGCCAAGCAGCCCGATTTACACTCCACGCCACGATCCAGATTAATAACCAATTAGGGCTGACCCCCAGCAACTCCATGCCAGGGAGACGAATCGGCAAAACCATTAGGCACAGCAACACAGACAAAGCTGTAACGCTACCGTTTAGCCATTGCCGCGCAAGGGGATTGAGAGATTGTAAGGCATCTAACACATTCGCCTCAATAACTATACAAGTAGAGACAACACAAATACGGACAACTTGAGTGTGACCACGGTTTAGTTGGAACGAGCCATCGCTTTGGGCGAAACAATTACCCATTCTAAAGAACCGATCGGAGCTGAGAGCGCGATCACCGCCTCAGGGGCAGGTGCTTTTGTTAAATCAACCGACTCCACTCGCCCAACTGGTAGCCCGGCAGGATAAAGCTGACTAAACACTGATGTCGTCACCACATCCCCCGGTCTCACATCAGGCACCTTGTCAAAAAACTCCATAACAGCGCGATTTTGCGCTTGCCCTCGCATGTAACCCATCTGCCGCGATCGACTAATCGTCACCCCCACTTGGCTACCCGGATCACTAATCAATAGAACCCGACTGGTATGGGGAGTTACTTGGACGACGCGACCTACGATCCCGCCCGTACCTGACACGACCGAATCCACCGCAACACCATCCGCACTGCCCCGACCAGGGTAATCTGTTGCCACCAATGATCGGCACTGCGTCCAATAATCGGTGCCATCACCCCTGGTTGGGATTGGCTAGAACGATACTTCAACAAGGCTTGCAACTGCTGATTTTGGCTTTCCAACTCGATCAAGCGTTGCTGCAATTCTTGGACTTGGGCATCTTTCAAGACCGTCTCTTGTGCAGGAAGCGCACTCTGAAACGGGCGGGCTAACCCTCGATAAACCTCAAAAACCACTGCCGCTTGGGTTTGTCTGAGGAACCAAGCTGTTCCCAGCGCCAACCCAATCATGCCCAGTCTCAAACCATGACGATCCCACCAGCGACGCAGCGTAAACATTCATCCACTCACTCCTTTCAACACCAACCCTAGGGTAGGTTGTAATCACAGATGTACCCATTTGTTATAAGAGTAAATCAGCGATTCGATCGCAATTGTCGTCGTTATTGCCATTCTCCTACTGAATAACCCCTGAACGATTAAAAAACTAATTTAACCGTTCTACATAGTGCGCGATCGACCGCTAAAGACTCGCTCAAGCTGTTTAAAGTTTTCAAGCACCCGTCCAGTCCCCAACACCACACAACTGAGTGGGTCGGCAGCAACATGCACCACAATTCCAGTTTCGTGACTAATCAATGTGTCTAACCCCTTCAGCAGGGCTCCACCGCCTGCCAGCATAATGCCTCGATCAATAATATCAGCAGCCAGTTCTGGAGGCGTGCGCTCAAGGGTCCGCTTCACCGCATCTACAATCACTGCCAACGGTTCCGACATCGCTTCACGAATTTCTGGGCCCTTCACTGTTACTGTGCGAGGCAACCCTGACAGCAAATGCAACCCCCGAACATCCATCATGATGTCGTCCTCGTCCAAGGGATAGGCAGAGCCGATCATAATTTTGATTTCCTCGGCTGTCCGCTCTCCAATTACCAGGTTATGCACTTTTTTCATGTATTGGATGATGGCTTCGGTCAGTTCATCTCCAGCCACTCGCACCGACTCGCTCAGCACGGTTCCTTGGAGGCTGAGTACGGCTACTTCGGTAGTGCCACCGCCAATGTCAATGATCATATTGCCCGTCGGCTCTGCAACGGGTAGCCCTGCCCCGATCGCCGCCGCCACAGGCTCATCAATTAGATAGACATCACGGGCACCCGCCTGGGATGCCGCTTCCATTACTGCCCGACGCTCGACTCCTGTTACACCGCTCGGAATGCCAATCACGATTCGAGGTGAAACCAATGTCCGCCCTTCATGCACTCGGCGGATAAAGTGTTTGAGCATCAACTCCGCTGTATCAAAGTCGGCGATGACTCCATCTCGTAAGGGTCTGAGGGCGACAATATTACCGGGCGTTCGTCCCAGCATCCGTTTGGCGTCTTCCCCGACAGCCAACGGGATCTTCTCGTCTTGATCCATTGCCACTACGGAAGGCTCTTGCAGCACAATCCCGCGACCCGATACATAGACGAGCGTATTAGCAGTACCGAGATCGATACCCATGTCTCGCGAGAATGAAAAGCGATTAAAGAAACCCACTAACGTTCTACGCCCCCAAAAATAAATAGCTTAATTACGACCAGTTGATCAGAACCTGAATCCAATCGAGGTGGATTTTATTACGTTTTTTGTCCTAAGTCTAGTCAGATTAACAGAAGCGCCAGTACCACGGCTAGTTTAAACAACAGCTAGTTTAAATGGTGGTGTCCAAGGATTGATTTTTCTGGGATTGGGAGATGCCCCATCCAAAAAAATCTATACATCTTGAAACTACCTTGCTGAATTCCATTATCAGTTGTTTCACCGCATTTCTTGCAAAATCAGGACGGACTTTACGAGTTATTGCGATCGCTACTTAGATCAACCCGATGCGCTCGACCCTTGCCCCCGCCCCCCTACAAGAAGGATGGATCAAGCGTTACACTTGAATATCAAACAAAAATCGCTTGTCGATCGAATTATCGCTTGTCGATTGAATTCAGTATAAGCTGGGGTTACACAATGGGGTTAAATGTGATTACGCTGGTGGGTCGCGTGGGGGGAGACCCAGACGTGAAATACTTTGAGTCGGGAAGCGTTGTTTGTAAGCTGACCCTAGCCGTCAGACGACGGAGCCGCAACAGCGATGAGCCTGATTGGTTTAATTTAGAAATTTGGGGGAAACCAGCCCAAACAGCCGCTGATTACGTTCGTAAGGGCAGTTTGATTGGAGTGACCGGCGCTCTCAAGGTGGAGCATTGGCAAGATCGCAGTACCGGAGTTTCTCGGTCAAGACCCGTTGTCCGGGTTGATCAGCTTGATCTACTGGGATCCAAACGAGATCAGGAGTCAGGGATGGGTCAGTCCTACAGCGAAGACGAAGAGTTTTAACAACTGAAGAGACTTTGTCCTTAACGTCATCTATGGGCAGTCTGCCATTCAGCTTGCCCCTACCGTGCAATAGATGCACCTCGTTACACAGCAGGAGCAGTCCGTTTGATTAAAGAGCACTTCCACGCTTACGGAGTGATGCAATCATTCGCTGTTTGACTGTCTTTATCCACAGATCAAACTCTGGGGTGTCTTTCTCCGGTTGATGCACTTGATCATTGGATGAATAGGTGGACTGATTTTTTACATCGCTGCTCATCCCCTCACTCCTTTCCACGCAATTAAACAATCATAATGTAGCAAAAGCTACATTATGATTGCAACTGAAACGGTTGATTTCGTTATTGACCGCTGGGCACGATCCAACTGCCTACGGAGCAATCGATAGTCCGGTATTGAAATGGTTTCAGGACCAAACTTCGTGGGTTTTGCGCCGGATTAATCCTTTGCATCAACGCCGATCAGCCAGTCAATTTTGGTGAATTTCTGGTAAATTCATCTGCGATCGCCGTACGCAGTCTTATCATCATCTGATGCTCCTTCGAGATTAAGCAGCAATATTTGAGTGAGGATTTTTGGTTTGGGACTCCTCAATTTTGGTAAAAAAAACTATAATAGAGACACAAATCCACTCTCCTTTGGAAGAACATTTACCAACGTGTTTACCATTGCGCCTTCCCAGCCAAATTCCGTTGTAGCCGATCGCCGACTGATCTGTTTGCGGCGATCGCCACTCTCAAACGAGATCTAAATGCTGTTGTCTTGGCACACTACTACCAAGATCCAGATATTCAAGATGTGGCGGATTATTTGGGGGATTCCCTAGGACTAGCTCGCCAAGCTGCTACAACCGATGCTGAGGTGATTGTGTTTGCAGGTGTGCATTTTATGGCAGAAACCGCCAAGATCCTCAACCCTGACAAGCAAGTCCTTCTACCCGATCTAGCGGCTGGTTGTTCTTTGGCAGATAGTTGCCCGCCCGATGCCTTTGCCCAGTTCAAAGCGGCGCATCCCGGTCATTTGGTGATTTCCTACATCAACTGCTCTGCCGCCATCAAAGCGATGAGTGACATCATTTGCACGAGTTCCAATGCCGTCGCCATTGTCCGTCAGATCCCGATCGAGCAGCCGATCATTTTTGCCCCCGATCGTAATTTGGGACGCTATGTTATGGAACAAACGGGACGAGAACTAACCCTATGGCAGGGGAGTTGTATCGTGCACGAAACTTTCTCAGAGAAGAAGAT
>JAAUSV010000477.1 GCA_012032525.1 Leptolyngbyaceae cyanobacterium SL_7_1 | reverse complement strand
ATTTGGCGTTGCCTACAATTTGGCCCTTGGGAGCTGCGTTTGCTCTGGTGGTGATGCTGATTGTGTTTTCGGGATTGGCGATCGCCTGCGCCAAGGAGCACTAGAAAGTTTGTGACGCTTACCTAGCACTCGGCGACGGAGGAAGTAAAGATTCAAGCTGGTCTAATAAAGGCTCTATCTCTGAGGTAACCACAGCCCAAACGGTCTGTTGCCGAATTTCGTCATACCGATGGACTAGGGTGTTACGCAATCCGACAATCCTGCGCCAGTCAACTTCTGAATGGGCTTCTCGGAATTCGTCAGATATTCCCGAGCCGCTTCCCCCAAAATTCCGAGTTGTCTTTCTACGGCGCTCTGAACAAGGACGCTATCTAAATAGGCGTCATAGCCCAAGTCTGAAGTAAATTCCTGCACCAGATGAATGGCTTGCACCATATCCCAAAGTGATCCGATATCACGATTGTTGGCTGGCATAGATGATTTGGTGAGTGTTCAAAATTTCATGCCGTCGATAGGGATTTTTGAGCCCTTCCTTGTCAGCAATATCAACTTCTCGCCCCAGTAAGGCTTTCAGTTCGTCTTTCATATCTACCCAATCAAACAAGCTCCAAGCGGAATTCGCAGCAAAGGTAACGAGAACATCGATATCGCTATCTGGGCGAAAGTCATTCCGCAGAACCGAACCGAAGAGGGCAAATTCAGTGATCTGCAGCGCTGGCAAAACTCGGCAATCTCAGCCGGAGATGCCTGAATCCGATCGCTCACCCAATCTTGCAGCTCAACCATGATTACGGGAAAGAGATAGATTTTTACAATTGACTCAAAGTAGATTGCGCATCAACCCGATGTAAACGCCCTGCACATCTACCTCGGACGCATCTACCTCCGTGGGCGCATACATCGGATTGGCAGGTTTCAACGTGACTGTATTGGCAGTGCGATAGAAGTATTTTAATGTGGTTTTGCCTTCCACCCGTGCCGCCACGATCGCCCCATTGCGAATCGCTTTTTGGTCAGCCGGGGGCTTGAGAATCACAATATCGCCGTTATCGATCAGTGCGCCGATCATGCTATCGCCGATCACTCGCAGCGCAAAACATGCCGAGCGCTCATTGGTAGACATGTGCTTAAACGGAGCAAACCCTGCCGTGGGCACGTGCTTTGCTTCCTGCTCTGGAAACACCTCAGTCAAGCTGTGGGCTGAAATCGTCCCCAGAATCGGAATTACCCCGACTTTGGGATGGTTGAATTGGTAAGCCCGCGATCGACTCCCCGTCCAACTCAACCAACCTTTTTCCCGCAACACCTTCAGGTGGCGTTGGACGGTTGAGGGGGATTTCCACCCGATCGCCTCGCGCATCTGCTGAATGGAGGGGGAGTAGCCATATTGAAAAATGTACTCTTCCAACCAATTTAAGAGTCGCTGTTGAACGTCGGTAAGGGATTCCATTATTAGATTTCAGAACGCATGTACTAACTATACAGGGAAGTAGGGTTTGTGGCGAATCGCTCTCTTCAACTTCATCCTAATTACAGGTCATTTTCTAAACCGAAAATTATATACTTCTGTAAAGGTAGAAAACTGCTTTCATAAGCGAGGAAGGAACGATGTACATCGTACAGATTGCTTCTGAGTGCGCTCCAGTGATCAAAGCCGGAGGCTTGGGAGATGTGGTTTATGGACTGAGCCGCGAATTGGAGATTCGGGGCAACAGCGTGGAGATCATTCTCCCTAAGTACGACTGCATGCGCTACGACCACATCTGGGGTTGGCACGACGCTTACGTAGATCTGTTAGTACCTTGGTACGGTGGCACTGTCCATTGCTCGGTTTACTGTGGTTGGGTACACGGACGGTTGTGCTTCTTCATCGAACCCCATTCGCAGGATAATTTCTTCAACCGAGGCGTCTACTACGGGTGCTCCGATGACAATATGCGCTTCGCCTTCTTTAGCAAAGCGGCGTTGGAGTTTCTCCAGAAAAGCAATAAGCGTCCTGATGTGATCCACTGCCACGACTGGCAAACGGGTCTAATTCCGGTGATGCTATTTGAAAATTACAAGTACGACATGGGATTGCAGCGGGTCTGCTACACCATTCACAACTTTAAGCATCAGGGGATTGGTGGGGTGGAAACCCTGTGGGCGACAGGATTGAACCGACCAGAATATTTCTTTACGCCCGATCGCCTGCAAGATGATTTCAACCCCTTTGTGCTGAACTTTATGAAGGGCGGCATTGTCTATTCCAATTTTGTCACCACGGTCTCCCCCAATCATGCCTGGGAAGCTCGCCACACCGAGATTGGTTATGGATTGGGACACACCCTGCACATGCACCAAGACAAGTTTCGCGGGGTGCTAAATGGGATTGATTATGATATTTGGAATCCGGAGGTCGATCGCTACCTCCCCGCTCCCTATTCACCAAGCACGATCGAGGAAAAAACTCAAAGCAAAAAAGCCCTGCGAGAACGGTTACTGCTGCAAGATAATGACAAACCAATCATTTGCTTTATCGGACGCTTAGACGAACAAAAAGGCGTTCACCTCGTCCACCACGCCATTTACTACGTCCTAGAGCAGGGCGCACAATTTGTTCTGCTTGGCTCTGCGACTGAGGCGGGAATCAACACCCACTTCCAACACGAAAAACAAGTGCTAAACGACAACCCCGATGTGCATTTGGAACTGGGCTTCAATGAGGAACTCTCGCACCTGATCTACGCTGGAGCGGACATGATCATCGTCCCCAGCAACTACGAACCCTGTGGCTTGACCCAGATGATTGGTTTGAAATACGGCACTGTGCCGATCGTCCGGGGTGTGGGTGGGCTGGTGAATACGGTGTTCGATCGCGATTACGACGAAACCCATCTGCCGGAACAGCGCAATGGCTATGTGTTCTATCAAACGGATCATCAGGCGATCGAGTTTGCCATCGATCGAGCGTTAGGACTATATTTCAATGCGCCGGATGAGTTTCGTCAATTGGTGCTGCAAGGCATGAGCTATGACTACTCGTGGAATTATCCGGGTAAGGAGTACTTAGAGATCTACGAGTTAATCCGCCATAAAGCGGTCTAAATTTTCGTAATCCTTCAGGGGGTGTTGCTATCAATTGGTAATAGAGAGGGAGCAGGGAGACCCTGCCGCGCCGCCCGACACGCCGCGACAAAATACTCCA
>JAAUSV010000476.1 GCA_012032525.1 Leptolyngbyaceae cyanobacterium SL_7_1 | reverse complement strand
CACCCCGTAAAGCCAATCAGAGTAATCAAAGCGGCTGAAACCAGAAATGCTCCGATCGCCTCCGCCATTGGCACACCAGCGGCAGTGGTAATCAGCATTGCCGCTCCCGGTGTAGACCACGCTGTCACTACCGGGACTCGATAGCGCAGAGACAGGGTAATGCAGGTGATCCCCATACCCAACCCCAATGCTCCCATCCAGGAGCTAATTTCTGCCGGGGAAGCATTCAATGCCTGAGCTGCTTGAAAAACAATCACGGCTGAGCTGGTAAAGCCGACCAACACCGTGACAAACCCGGCAATCACCGCAGAAATCGAAAATCATCCGTTATGCCCCTGAGTCGATCGCCTATCCACTGTTCTGCCATTGTTAATCCCCCTCTAACCACAACTAGCCCTCACCCTATAGGTGAACGTTTCCCACGGTCTTGAACAGAATTGCCCACTAGGTCTTGTCAAAAATCCATAACATTAACTGATCCCAATCCACAAATCCTAGTAACGGCAAAGTCAAGATTTCATAACATTTCGATCCCCACAATCCCTGAAAACTCGTGAAATCAAGCAAAACGACCATTTGATCCCCTTGCGCCCAGTCCCATTTTTCGTCAGTATAAAATTGATTTTGTGATCCCCATCGATCCCAAAAAAATTCCAAAAAAACTCTATTTGCTTCTATTTGTTAAAAATTCAACGGAGGTTAATTGATTATGGCAACCGAAAATTTGCCCCTAGAAGAGTTAACCCTGCGGCAACTGCGACGAGTCGCCAGTGAATGTGCTGTATCGCGCTACAGCCGGATGCGCAAAGAGCAATTGATCGCTGAGATCAAAAAGCTCGCGGGATTCAGTTTGCGCCCACTCCTCCACGCTCAGTGGAAGCCCAAGCCGAAGTGGAAGCCGCCAAATTTGATGTAGGACAGACGGAACGGGCGATCGTTTCCCTTGCTGAGGTAGACGAGGGCTTACCCGACTTGCCAGAGGGCTACGGGGAGAGCCGCATCGTCCTCATGCCCCGCGATCCCCAATGGATGTATGTCTACTGGGACGTGCCCAACGACCACAAGGAGCAACTGCGCCAGCAAGGAGGAACTCGGTTAGCCCTGCGGTTCTACGATGTCACCGATATCAATTTTGATCACCAACGTCCCCACAGTTTGCAGCAGTATGAATGCGATGAGATGGCGCGGGAATGGTATCTGCCTGTGCCCGTGAGCGATCGCGATTACGTCGCCGAAGTTGGTTATCTGACGAATGACGGTCGCTGGTTGCTGCTTGCCCGTTCTGCCCCAGTCCACGTTCCCCCGGTCTATCCCTCGGATTGGATTGAGGATCAGTTCGTTACGTTGTCCTGGGATGATGACATCCGAGGCAAGACCGTGTTGGAGTTGGTGCCTCCCAGCAAGAAGGCAGCAATTACCGCCAACGGTAATGCCATCTACGACGAGATCTTCGGTATGACTCGATCGGCAGAGGCGCAACGGGTGGCGGGTTCTCTGTTTGGCTCCATGCAACACGTTCCAGGCTCGGTGTTTGGCTCCATGCAGATGGTGGGCGAGCAAGCCATCAGTTCCTACGTCTTTCCATCGGGTATGGGCATGTGGGCAATGCCAACCCTATCTGGGGTAGGCTTCTCCGGTTCCCTACCGTTGGTGCGTCCCCGCCAGTTTTGGCTGGTGGCAGATGCTGAGCTGATTGTCTATGGAGCAACGGAGCCAGATGCCACGGTGACGATCGGCGGACAACCCATCCCCCTCAGTCCTGATGGCACCTTTCGCTTCCAGATGTCCTTCCAAGATGGGGTAATCGATTATCCAATCATGGCGGTGGCGGCAGATGGAGAGCAAACCCGCTCCATCCACATGACCTTTACCCGCGAAACCCCAGAGCGCAATACCAACCGCAAAGAAGATGCCGTGTTGGAGTGGTTGCCTCAATAAGCTGAGTCTCCGAAACCTCAGAGTAGGGGCACGATCGTGCCCCTTTTTTTGCTAATCGCTAATCACTGCTTCATCCGATGCCATCACCCTCTTTGCCATAGGCTTGCCACGCCAGATCAACCAATCCATTGACGATCGACGCCGCTACCACCGCACTGCCTTTGCGTCCCTCCACCCGAATATTGGGAATGAGGGACTCCTTTAGCCGCGCCACTGCCACATCCATCCCCACAAACCCAGCCGGAGTGCCAATCACCAACGCAGGGCGAATCTCTTCGGCTTCAATCAAATCCACTAAAGCAGTTAAGGCAGTTTGCGCCTGTCCGATGACGAAAATGCCTTCTGGATAGCGTCGTGCTAAGGTCTCGATCCCCCAGGCTGCCCGGGTTTTTTGCTTTTGAGGGCGAGTTAGGGTTTCCATGCTGCAATACACCGGATTGGAGAAGGTGTTTTGGATGATTGGAGTAATCCCAACTTGTACCATTGGCACATCCACCACGATTGTGCTACGAGCCGCTAAAGCTGCTGCTCCAGCTTGCAAGGCTTGCTCAGAGAAGCGAATCAGCGATTTGTACTCAAAATCTGCCGTTGCATAAATCACTCGCCGGACAATTTCATACTCTGAAGGCGAGAAGGCGTGGTCACCGATCTCCCGATCGATGATTCTTAGGCTTTGAGCATCGGTAATGTGCCATTCCATGATTGCCTAACGCATCTAAAACGCCTTAATTGATTAGACCGCAGATTGCCGCAGATTCCAAGCAATCCAGGATCAAACCCCAAACCCGTAGGGGCATAGCACTGCTATGCCCCTACCTAAAAAATCTATCACGTCATTAGTCCCAACCTGGAACCTAGGTTTCCGCAGAGGATGAGCTGAACATGGGAGACAAGTAGGCGACCAACGCCCCCAAGACAAACCCAGCCGCGTTGCGTGCCAATGGTAACCACTCAGAGGTGCGGGTGATCACGGGACCAATGCCAAAGGCAATGAACAACATGCCCCAGAGTGGAGAAAAGATTAGTGCCCACTGCCAAGCAAACACTTGTCCTGGCTGTCGAGGTTGGGCAGCAAATCCCATGATCACCCCACCTAGCACGGAGGTAATTAAGGTCAAAATCCACTGTTCCCGTGGCAAGCCAGGCACCACATTACAACCACCTTGACGCAAGCAGGTTTCAATCGACCCTAACGCGCCAATAATCGATGCATCCTCACCATTCTCTCGAACAAAGAACTGGTTGCCATAGCG
>JAAUSV010000475.1 GCA_012032525.1 Leptolyngbyaceae cyanobacterium SL_7_1 | reverse complement strand
AGTCGGGAGTGTAGCGATCGCAAACAATTTTGCAACTGCCGTCGGCGTCCGACAAAGCTCTCTCGCGTCGGCACTCGAATTTGCTGCGTGATCGGATCGAGAAATTCCGTTGCCATCGACGGAGGAGGAGCGGGTTTCCAACCGGGAGTGCGTTGGGGCATCACCAGTTCTCCCGGCAACGTCTTTGCCACATACAAGCGCAACAAATGCCAATCCCGTGCCTCTTGCTTGAGCAACTGCTGATAGGTCGCCGCCACCGCTTCCACCAACGGACGACTCCCAGCTAGCTCCTGATACAACACGGCGGCGGCTTGGGTGGCATTGCTATCCAACACACTTTGTCCCCAGCCCAACACGGCAGTTGCGCCCCGCTGCAACAACTGCTCCGCCAGCGACGGCACGGCTCCCGCACTTCCCGCTTGCCCCGTCTTGCATCCCGACAAAAACAATAGCGGTGGCAGGGGTAGTTTCAAGGTTTTGGCAATCTCCAGCGCATTGGCGTAGTGAGGATCGCCCGTTGCTGTCTCGGTGATGAATTGGGGTTCACCCTTCGTGATGGTGGCGTGTCCCGTCAGATGCACTACATCAAAGTAGCGTCGCTCGTAAGCATCCATCAGATCGCCCAACTCCTCCAGACAGCCACTCTCCTCCACCGTCAAGCCAATCCCCGATCGTTCTGTGGCTTTGAGAATGGCAGCTTCTTCCTGCTCATAGTTCAGCACGGGTTCCACGCTGCGCGGCGATGTTGCCATAAATAGCATCCGCAACGCCCGATTTTGTGGTTGCGACACTGGCGATAGTTGCCTCACCGAGTCAGACGACGACCACCGCACGGGCATCACCGCCGGAAAGCGTTGCACCAAAAACTGTCCGCCATCATGCAGCACTTCCCACGGCAAATGGGCAAGGTTTTCGGCAACGGCGATCGCCAACACAATCGTTTCTCCCGGATGCTCCCCCAAGCGCGACACCAACCAGCGATCGTCGCCATCCAACCAGTTAAACAACGCTCTCCCAATGGTGGGTAACTCCTCCCGCATCTTATTCCGCATTTTGGAAGAGATGTAGTAGGTTTCCTCTGACTTTTGAATCAGATGGGCAATCTCAGCCAGGGAGAGCGATCGACTGACATAATCATTGGGGTTATTCCAGAAGCACCGCAGTTCGACGACTTCTCCCTTAACGGTTTTCAGATCGAGATGGAGGATTGGCATGAGGGCGGCGGGTGGGGGAAATGGCGGCGAGATTGTTAAATTCTGTAGCACGTCGTTGATTTTCTCGCGTAGGGGCATGGCAATGCCATGCCCCTACAAAGAATTTGATGGTGCAGGGTATTCAATTGACGATCGATCGATTAATCATCCAGAACTTGTTGGATTTGCTCGATCGTTGCGTTCTCTAATAACAATCGTCGTCCATTGCGCCCGACGATCAGGACTTTCTCAATCTTCTTTCCCGATTCTCCCTGTTTGTATTCCTGATACCACTTGCGAATCTGTTCCGCGATCGCCAACGTTCCGCCCACCAAACCAACGATCGTGGCAATGGTAGCTAAGACCCCTTCCCGTTCCGCTTCGGTCTCCGTCTCCCACGTTCCGCTAATCTCTGGCATAGCTAACAGGGCTTCGGTAGCGGCGATCGCATCGGTTCCTTGAACTTCGATTAGGAGAACTGACATAGATTAATGAGGGGGTAAAAGGGAAATTGCAATAGAGATGAGGAACTGCTGATGCAGCAATCCTATCTAAATCATCACCCCCAACATTGCCAATTCCTGTTTGCTTTGCAGAGCGATCGCCAACCCAGTCCCGTTAAAGCAAGATAAAATTATGCTCAAGCTTTGAATTGGCAAAACCTAGCAATTGCCAATCAGGAGATAGAAACCCATGAGCGAAGCAACACTCTACAATCAAGACTTCCTCAAATGGACAGAGCAACAGGTGGAGTGCTTGCAGAAGAGTCGCTGGGCGGAGTTGGATGTTGAGAATTTGGTAGAGGAATTAGAATCCTTGGGGCGCAGCGAACAACGGGAATTGGGCAGCTACCTGCAAGTGCTGATGATGCATTTGCTCAAAGGACAGTATCAACCTGAGAGAAACACCCAGAGTTGGAGAGTTACGATCGCCAATTGCCGAAACAAGATTCAGGATTGTTTGGAAGATACGCCCAGTTTGCGGCGATTTCTTCAAGATTTGGAGTGGATAGAAAAATATTATCGTCGTGCCCGTAGAGATGCGGCAAACGAGACGCAACAACCCCTAGAACGGTTTCCAATTGCCTGTCCCTACCCGATCGAGCAACTCCTCGATCCCAATTATTCAACAGTGATAGGGGAAGATTCGTAGGGTGTCGTGACGTACCCTACATCGAGTCGATCGCCCCAAGCCCAGATTCCCGGCTTTTCCAGAAAAGCCGGGAATCTTTGCATGATCCTTACTCAACCGATCGCCGAACGAGTCGATCGCGCCTCAAGATACTCATGACCTCCCCACTGGTGGGAGCAGGCAACAATGGACTCCAATCATTTACATCCGCGAACCCACGATGATGCAGAGTCTGAATCGTTTCAGTGACGCCATCACGGGAACTGATGATTAGCACTTGTACCCGTTCGCGTTCTTCGATCGCCCCTTCATTCGATGGGTGCGGTGCATCCAAGAATTCTTCAGCCATAATAATCGACTCCATAGTTAGGGTTTGTGAGAAAACCCCAAAAACCTAGCCACGCCGGACTTTTTGACACGACAAGTCGGGGTGGCTAATGGAGTGCTAAAATGCTGCACTAGCCGCCGGACTGGTATGCTCAGTTCGCTCGGTCAGCTACTCAGGGTTGCGCTAACAACCTTGGGTAGCGCTAGATTTTTGGGTCAGCTCAGGTTGCCATGTAACAAAAAACAACCATAACGCAAGAGGATACTGGGATTAGGGCACAGAGTCAAGTAATTGAAATGAATTTGAGGATGAATAGATTGGAGGGCGATCGTTACTATTGCAATTGCTGCTCTCTCAAAGGATTTTCCTCTAAAATAGGACTCTCTGAACAAACGTACTAAATATTTAACTCCAAACAACGATTCCCGACATCACAAAGAAGCCGGGAATCTGCAACGGAGGATTTTATAGAGAACTGGGAACTTCCTTAAACCGCCAGTTAGAAGCAGTAGGTTGGGTTGAGGAACGAAACCCAACGCAAACT
>JAAUSV010000474.1 GCA_012032525.1 Leptolyngbyaceae cyanobacterium SL_7_1 | reverse complement strand
ATTGGTGGATGGATTTTCTTGACGGCGAACGGGGCATTGTCCTAGCAATCCATTAACCAGCCTCGGCGGCGTTTAGCGGGGTCAGTCCGGCGGATCACCAAAGGCGGCAGCGTTTCAGGGGATGGGGGGTCTGCCGCTTCAGTTGACTGCGGGGCAACCGCAGGGGCGATCGACGCTTCTGCCGCAGCAACCACAGATGGCGACACCACGGGCAGTTTAGTCTGCAATGGTTCCACCCTGGGTGTCCCCGATCCTGCCACCGCTGCTTCCCCAATGGGTTGGGCACCATTGATTGGGGTGGGCGGCTGATCATCGCCGGATGTCAGGTCTGATGACGATTCCACCATGGGTGTGGATGGAGTGAGCACCGACAGCGATCGCTGCACAGTGGCTTGCAAGGATTGCACCGTCGATCGTAGCCGCGTTGAAAGTGAGGTAGCCGCGTTGGTGACTGGAGTACGCTGAGGCGCAGGCGTCAGTTTGCGGCGCAACGATAGGGTTTGCCAACCAAACCACCCCAACAACGCCACACTCGCCCGTTTGCATCCCAACAGCACACTGCCCGTAATCCGCCCTGCACAAACCCACAGGACGAGCGCATAAAATAGCCCCACGCCACTCCAGGCTAAATCGTATTTCCGATAAACCTCCGGCAGGAAAAAGGCAGCCATATAGAGGACAAAACTGCCCACACCCACCACGATCGCCAGAAAATAGGCAAGCATCTTACACCTCCCACGCGGGTTGCACCTCTTCATTTTGCAATGAAAGGGTTGGGTTAGGAGAGGAGAATGGGGATTCGCTAACCGTAAATTCCCATTCGCCAATCCCCTGAATTCACAAGCGCCAGACTTTGACGGTTTTATCAGAACTGCCACTCACCAGGAAATCTCCATCATTACTCAAGGCGATGGCATTGACACTGTCGTGGTGTCCGGTGAGAGTTTCTTTGACTTCAGCGGTGTCCAGGTTCCACAGCTTGATCGTGGTGTCGCTGCTAGCGCTGATCAGGGTCTTGTTATCGGGGGTAAAGGCGATCGAGTTGACATCGCGGGAGTGGTCTGCCAAGGTGCAGATCAGTCGCCCTGCGGTTAAATCCCAAATTTTGACGGTTTTGTCGCGGCTGGCGCTGGCAAGCACCTGGTTGTCTGGGCTAACGGCAAGGGCGTTGATGGCTGCCATGTGCCCAGTCAAGGTTTGAAACGCTTGACCCGTCTGTAAACTCCACAGTTTAATCGCATTGTCAAATCCACCGCTGATCAAGGTGTTGCCATCGGCGCTGATTGTCAAAGATTTAATCATGCTGCCCATGCCCAACAGGGTGCGAATCACATTCCCTGTGCCCATATGCCACAGGCGAATTGTGCGATCTTCCGCCCCACTGGCGAGAATTTGACCATTTGGGCTAATCACGATCGCATTCACATCGCGGGAATGCCCCGTTAGCCGTCCTAGCAAAGCACCCGACTGCATACTCCAGGTTTTGATCAGATAATCATCACCCCCACTGACCAGCAATTGCCCGTTGGGGCTGATTGCCAGCGTATTTACCCCTCGACGGTGGGCAGAGAGGGTGACTAGCAGTTCACCCCTCACCGTCCACAACTTGATGGTGTCATCCAAGCCGCCACTGGCAAAGGTAACACCATCGGGGGCGATCGCCACGGTCGTCACCCAGGAAGTATGTCCCACCAGCGTATGAAAGCAACGCCCATCTGCCGCTTGGGGTGGCTTAGAGAGGGGCGGTTTGGAGAGAGGCTGATTTGATGATGGCGGTTTGAACAGGGGTTGGTTGACCGCAATCCTGGGAGGATGGGACGGCTGGGGCGATCGCCCCAGTGAGCCAGCCGCTTGAGCCGTAGACAGCTTGGGAGCGGGGGAGGGCTGGGGACTTGGCATGGAGGCACCAAACACCCGTCTGCCGGGAGGCGATCGCCGCGTTTCTGACGGAATAAAATAATCTGCGTTTAGATCGCGCATCACCTCGTCCGCCGATTGGTAACGCTCTCCGACTAGATCCTTGAGCATCATGTCGAGAATGTGGGCAAATTGGTCGCTGACAAGCACCCCCTTTTCCTGGAGATGCTCTCGCCACACCCACCGTCCCTCCAACGGATCGTAGAGGTGATCCGGCTTGGTTTCAGTCATTAAATGCAGACAGGTAGACCCTAAGCTATATAGATCGCTGGCGGGAAAGGCTCGTCCCCCGCGAAATTGTTCCATCGGGGCGTATCCCTCGGTGCCGATGCGAGTGCCCGGTTCCCCCGATGCCGCCTCAGTAAGTTGCTTGGCGATGCCAAAGTCAATCAGCATCAGGCGATCGTCTCCCTGACGACGCAAAATGTTCATCGGCGTGATGTCTCGGTGAATCACGTGGTGATTGTGCACAAACCGTAACACGGGCAGGATATCGGACAACACCTCCCGGACTTGCCGCTCATTAAACGCGCCCTGCTGCCTCATCTCCTGGAGGAGATTTTGTCCTTCAATAAATTGCTGCACCAGGTAGAGATAGCCATCTTGCTCAAAATACGCTAGCAAAGAGGGAATTTGGGGATGTTCTCCCAATTCATGCAGTCGCACGGCTTCTTGGTTAAACAAGCTGACTGCCTTCTCTAGGGATTTAGTCCCCTGCACCTGGGGGGAAAATTGCTTGATTACACACCGCATCCCCAAGCGGTCTTCATCACTTGCCAAGTAGGTTCTGCCAAATCCCCCCTGCCCGATCGGTTGCACTGCCCGATAACGCCCTCGTAACAGAGGCATCAGGGGATCTCCACAACTCTGACAAAGCGCTGCACCATCAGGATTCTGGGGATTACGACAACGAGGATTTAGACAGCAAATCATGGTAGAAACCGGAGTAGATAGCACTGGGCTAATGCTTCAATTTTCGCCCCAATCCCAACCTTTAGACTTATTTAGACTCCATAAACAGGCGTGGATGCGTTTAGGTGGTGCCAGCCCCAACGGGCGACTTTTGGGAAACAAACCACTCAGGCGATCGCTCAGTCTTTACCAACTCTTGTTGCCAACTCTTGCTGCCAACTCCTGTTTGCCTGATGGTATTTGTTTGATGGTATTAGGGTCGATTCTGGCTCGCAACCGTACCCTTGCTCAGCCTTGAGGTCATTCCAACTGTAATCCACCGGATTATCTCCACAGGTTAAAAAATAAAATTCCCAGGTATCCGGATTCTCAGAG
>JAAUSV010000473.1 GCA_012032525.1 Leptolyngbyaceae cyanobacterium SL_7_1 | reverse complement strand
TACCACTGGACGCGATCGCAGGCAATATCCAAGCGATTCTGCAAAATCGCCTGGGGCACTTCCCCGGCTCGGCAACCGCTGGTGACAATTAATCCCTCATGGTATTGCTCCAACAGAGCTTTGTTGATGCAAGGACGCTGGAAAATTCCCTTGCCCTGCATTCCCTTGAGGTGGGACAGGGTGGTGAGCTTCACCAGATTTTTGTAGCCCTGGCGATTTTTTGCTAGCACGATCTGGTGGTAGCGAGGACGACGCTCCTGCTTGGAGATGTCGTCGCTGTTGATCACATACATTTCATTGCCGACGATCGGGCGAATCCCCCCTTTTGCCTTACACACCTTCAATAGCTCGATCGCCCCATACATTACCCCGTGGTCGGTGAGGGCGATCGCGGGCATCCCCAGGGAAATCGCTCGGTCAACTAGTTGCGGCAGTTGACTGGCTCCGTCGAGTAGGCTGTAATCACTATGGGTATGCAGGGCGACGAAGGACATAAAGCTCAACCCAATCAAGAATGAGTCAAGAGTAGCGGATTTTCAGTACTATATCTAGTCTTTTTTGTGAATCTGTTGCCCGATCAACACCACAAGTAGCGCTAGTTCTGAAAGAGTGGGTTTGTGGTCCCAGGGCGATCGCCTCTCAATCTATCACTTTGCTTAGTACTTTTGTATTAAATCTGTGTGAGGGCGATCGCCCGCCAACACCTTACCCAGATTGGCGTACACTAGGCGTACGTTTACGTTAAGAAGAAGGAACTCGCATGACTCGCGCCATCATGGAAACCGAAAAAGGCACCATCACCCTCGACCTCTTCGAGAAAGATGCCCCCAATACTGTCAAAAACTTTGTGGATCTTGCCAACGCCGGGTTCTACGACGGACTGCCATTTCACCGGGTAATTTCCAACTTTATGATCCAGGGCGGCTGCCCCCAAGGAACCGGACGCGGTGGTCCCGGCTACACGATCAAATGTGAAATCAACCCCAACAAACATCAGGCGGGTACGCTGTCAATGGCCCACGCCGGACGCGACACGGGCGGCAGTCAATTCTTCATCTGCCACTCTCCCCAACCCCACCTAGATGGTGTACACACGGTGTTTGGACAAACCCAAGATATGGCTGTGGTCAATGCCATTCGCCAGGGCGACAAGATCGTCTCGGTGAAAATCGAGCAGTAGGGGGTGGCGTTGCCATGCCTTTGTTAAAAATCTCAGACAAGGTGTTTCAGAACCCTGGAAACCTTAGATAATGGCGGGATTATCCTTTTGTGGGATGGGTGATTGTGCCGTTAGACTGGGCGGGCAAGATGCCCACCTCACAAGAGGATGGCAGAATCACTGGTTCTGCTTGATGGCTAACCGCTAATTACTCAATCAGGGAGAAACGCATGACAGACTGGCACGAGGTTCCCGGTGGCGTTACCGCTCCCAAGGGCTATCAGGCAACGGGGATTGTCGCAGGCTTAAAGCCATCGGGCGCACCCGATCTGGCGTTGATTGTTTCTAATGTGGAGGCGATCGCCGCTGGAGTCTTCACCACTAGCCATGTCAAGGCGGCGTGTGTGGATTACTGCCGCCAGCAGTTGCAGGCAAAACCCTTTGCCCGTGCCATTCTCTGCAACGCCGGACAAGCCAACGCCGCTACAGGAGTTCAAGGCTGGGAAGATGCGGTGGAAAGTGCCCAGTTAGTGGCAGCGGCGATCGGCATTGCTCCCGAAGCCGTATTGGTGGCTTCGACGGGGGTGATTGGGCGGCGGATTCGCATGGATGCCCTGCGATCGGGCATTCCCAAACTAGTAGAATCCCTCTCAGACACGGGATCGGATGCCGCTGCTGGGGCAATCATCACCACCGATCTGGTGACTAAATCCATTGCCCTGGAAACCTCGATCGACGGTCGCCCAGTGCGGGTCGGCGGCATCTGCAAAGGCTCCGGCATGATCCACCCCAACATGGCAACCATGCTGGCATTTGTCACCTGCGATGCGGCGATCTCGCCCCACCTGTGGCAGGAGATGGTGGGTCGTGCCGCCGATCGCAGTTTCAACCAAATCACCGTGGATGGCGACACCAGCACCAACGACTGTTTGATCGCCCTTGCCAATGGCGAATCGCGCACCGCCGCCATCACCGAGATGGGTGCTGAGGCAGAGGCTCTGGAAAATCTGCTGACTGCCGTATGCATTCACCTGGCAAAAGCCGTAGCGCGGGATGGGGAAGGGGCAACCTGTTTAATCGAAGTGCAGGTGTCTGGCGCACCCGATGATGCCAGCGCTCGGCAGGTGGCACGGACGATCGCGGGTTCCTCTTTGGTGAAATCGGCAATTTTTGGACGTGACCCCAACTGGGGACGAATTGCCGCCGCCGCCGGACGCGCAGGGGTTCCCTTTGAGCAGGATCAATTGCGTGTGCAGTTGGGCAACCTGGTGTTGATGGAACAGGGACAGCCACTAGAGTTCGATCGCGCGGCTGCCAGTGCTTACCTGAAGCAAGCGGCGGCGGGGGAATACCTCAAAACCGACACGGTGCGGATTGCCGTAAATTTGGGGAATGGGCAGGGCACGGGCACGGCTTGGGGCTGTGACCTGAGCTACGATTACGTCAAAATTAACGCTGAGTACACTACCTAACTCAAATGGATTTACAGTCGATCGCCACAGGGAAAACGACCTACACGCTTAGAACCATCCAGACCAATACCAACCTCGTCCGAGCGATCGAGACGGCACTGATCCGCCTTGGCTTTGCGCGGGGAACGGGGGATGGCACCTGGGATCGCAACACCGACGCTGCCTACCGTGCCTTTAGCACCCGCTATGGATTTGAGACGGATCAACTATCCCCCAAAGCCGCAAAGACGTTACTGGGGGCGTTGGGTGTGCCAGCGGCTACCCCGTCTCCAACGCAAACCATTCCCGCTAACCTCAGCCTGCAAGCGATCGCCCAGGGCAACATTGCCTACCCCATCAGCACCATTCGCAACTATCCGGCGATCGTCCAACCCATCCAAACTGCCCTGAATCGTCTAGGTTTCTCCGCAGGAACAGCAGATGGAGTGTGGGGCAGTCGCACCGAGACGGCGTATCGCGCCTTTGCCCTGCGCTATGGCTTCCGGCAAGACGAGCTATCGCCCAGAGCTGCTAGTTTCATCCTCAGTTCCGTTGGTGTGGTGACACCCACCCCAACTCCCACCCCCGCTCCGGTTCCCA
>JAAUSV010000472.1 GCA_012032525.1 Leptolyngbyaceae cyanobacterium SL_7_1 | reverse complement strand
ACGACCGATGTCCACAGACTCCCCAGCCCGTGGGCTAGGTTCCCAGAGGTGGACTTCTAGATCAAACCGGGTGCTGCCTGACTCCAATGGCGCTGGCTCTAGGGTCAATTTTGGTAACTGCAAGGACTGCATTGGAGCATTTTGCAGCGCAAACGCCACTTGAAACAACGGATTGCGGCTGAGATCGCGATCGGGGTCGAAGGCTTCCACTAATTTTTCAAAGGGCAAATCCTGATGCTGATAGGCTTCTAGGGCAACATCCCGCACCCGCACTAGCAATTCACAGAACGGCGGATCGCCCGATAGATCCGATCGCAACACCAACGTATTCACGAAAAACCCAATCAGCCCTTCCAACTGACTATGATGGCGGTTGGCAATGGGGGAGCCGATCGCCACATCCGCTTGCCCGGTGTAGCGATAGAGCAACGTTTGAAAGGCTGCCAGTAGGGTCATAAACAGCGATGTCCCCGACTGCTGACTCAAGCCGATCAATGGCTGGGTGAGGGATGGAGCAATGGATAGGGGATAGGTGGCACCCCGGTAGGTCTGCACGGCAGGACGGGGGCGATCGCTGGGCAGCGGCAACACGGGCAACCCTTGCAACTGCTGCCGCCAGTAGGCTAACTGGGTTTCTAACACCTCACCCTGCAACCAGTCCTGTTGCCAGCAGGCAAAATCGCTGTATTGCATCGGCAAGGGGGGCAAGTCGGGGGTGCGTCCCTCCACTAGGGCGGTGTAGCAACTTGCCAGTTCCCGCAGCAGCACCCCCAGCGACCAGCCATCGGCGACAATGTGGTGTAGGGTGAGTAACAACACGGCATCCGTTGGCTGAAATTGTAGCAACGTCAGGCGCAGCAGCGGATCACTCGTCAGGTTGAAGGGGCGTTGTGCCTCAGCCTTGGCAAGGTGGTGGCTAATTCGATCGCGATCGCCCGCTGCCACAGATGCCAAATTCACCTGCGACCAGCTAATGGCAACTTGGGGCTGAATCACCTGCACAGGCTGCCCATTCACCGTTGAAAAGGTGGTACGCAGGGCGCTGTGGCGCTGGACAATCAACTCGAACGATCGCTCTAACGCGGTTTCATCTAACCGTCCCTTGAGGCGAATGGCGGCGGGAACGTTGTAGAAGGGATTGTCGGGGCAAGTTGGGAGAGAAACCACAGGCGTTGCTGGGCGAAGGAGAGGGGGAAGCAAGTTGCCTGGGAAGCGGGGGGGAGGGGGACGGGGTGGGGAGAAGCCGCCGCGCTCGTCTTGCTGGTCATAGGTCTACTTCCTCACGTCGGGGTAATGCGGATGGGGACAAATGCCGTTGGGAGGGGGACGCTGCCCAGTCTCCGTTGCTAGATTCAATCGCTAGCACCAGTGCGGCGATCGTGGGGGTTTCAAACAGAGTACGCAGGGGTAACTCAACTTGAAATCGATCGCGAATGCGGGAAACAAGCTGAGTTGCCAGCAGCGAATGCCCTCCCAATTCAAAAAGTTGTCGTGAATGCTAACAGGTCTGCGTCCCAGCAGTTGCAACCACAGCTCTGCCAACGCCTCTTCCAGGGAGGTGCCAGGGACAAGGGTGGATGTATCCTGTGGTACATCCAGAACTGGCGGGGGTAGTGCCGTTTGATCAATCTTGCCATTGGCAGTCAACGGCAGGGTGTCGAGCACCACGAAGGCAGTAGGAATCATGTAGGCAGGTAATTTTGCCTTGAGGAACGATCGCAACTCCCGCTCTGTTGGCGCTACTGATGGGGAGACAACGTAGGCAATTAAGTGACGATCGCCGTTAGAGTTTCCCTCCAGTTGCCGCACCACCACCGCCGCCGTTTGCACCGTGGGATGCTGAGCCAGCGCCCGCTCAACCTCCCCCAACTCCACCCGAAATCCCCGAATCTTCACCTGATGATCGGTGCGTCCTAGAAATTCCAAATTGCCATCAGCTCGGTAGAGGGCGCGATCGCCAGTTTTGTAGAGGAAAGAGGAGGGCGGAGGGCGGAGGGCGGCGGAGGGTGGGAGAGGGAGGAAGCGTTCGGCGGTGAGGGCGGGTCGGTTGAGGTAGCCGTGGGCGAGTCCGGCTCCGCCTAGGTAAATTTCACCGTTGACGCCAGCGGGAACGGGGTTGAGATGGGCATCTAGGAGGTAGACCTGGGTGTTGCGATCGCCCGACCGATCGGAATCGTGGTGGCGGTTTCGGGGACGGTGTGCACGTCGTACCAGGTGGAAAGGTGGTGTTTTCCGTGGGTCCATAAACATGGATCAAATGCTGGGGTTTGCCCTGTTGGACGACGCTGCGCACCCGATCGACCGCCACCTGCTCTCCGCCAAACAGCAGATACGTCAGGGATTGGAAGGCGGTGGGAATCTGACTGACCGTTTGATTGAATAGTGCCGTGGTCAGAAACAGGATGTGGATCTGCTGTTGCCGCAATTCGTGGACAAACTCGCTAGGTGACAGCGTGGTGTCTCGATCGATGCCAATCAGATGCGCCCCGTTCAACAATGCTCCCCAGACCTCAAAGGTGGCGGCATCAAAGGCGAGGTTGGCAACTTGGGCAAGGCGATCGCCCGGATTGATCTGCACATAATCCGTCTCACACACCAACCGATTGACGGCACGATGGGGCACCATTACCCCCTTGGGCGTTCCCGTGGAGCCAGAGGTGTAGATCACGTAGGCGAGTTGGTCGGCGGTTCCAGGGATAGCCAAGTTCTCATCGGATTCCTGGGCGATCGCGCTCCATTCCTGTTCCAGACAAATCGCTTTGGTTTGATCCGTTTGCAGGATCGTTGCCCAGTCTGCTTGAGTTAATACCACTGTCATCCCGGCATCCGCCAGCATGAAATGCAATCGCTCTGACGGATAGGAGGGATCGAGGGGCACATAGGCTGCCCCCGCCTTTAGCACCGCCAGCATTGCCGCGATCGCCTCTGCCCGCTGTTCCAGGCAAATCCCCACACGCATGGTTGCCCCAACGCCCAAGCGTCGCAGATATCGCGCTAGTTGATTGCTGCCCTGGTTTAATTGTTGGTAGGTAAAGGATTGCTCTGCAAAGGTAAGGGCGATCGCCGTGGGGTGTTGTCGCACCTGCGCTTCAAACAACTGATGAATACACACCGATCGGGATAGGCAGTGGCATGGGTCTGCCACTCGTCTAGCAGCCGTTGTTGTTGGGCAACGTTAACAACGGCAGGGCAGACAGGGGAGAATTGGGATTGG
>JAAUSV010000041.1 GCA_012032525.1 Leptolyngbyaceae cyanobacterium SL_7_1 | reverse complement strand
GGTTTTTTGCAGTTCCAGGATCCAGAGTGAGGGTGACATCGTTGCCGGGTTGAGCCGATCGCACTCCCAGCAACCGCTTTTCCCGTCCGTGGGCATCCACTTCAATTAAGCGACTGCCCCAAACTCCTTCAATTTGCGTATTGGCAAGGCGCTCAACTCCCGCTTGCCCTACAATCATCCCCATTGGATAGTCGGGGTTTTTTGCCATGTCCTCCGCCGTTGCCTCACCGATATAACCAATCAGATGGGCTGCCAAATTTCCATGGGGGTAATGACGAGCTGAACCAACAAAAATTTCCACTCCTGGGAGGTTTGGAGCTTGCTCCGCCAACGCCACAAAAATTTCTGGAGTTATCTGCTGGACAACTCGCACGGGCATGGGCGAGTCATACCCCGTTTGTTCCAGCCGGGCAATAATTTCTTGGGGTGGAACCTTGAGAATTTGGCTGAGTCGTTGGGCAGTGAGTTGCCACTGCTGGGGTGACTGTTGCCGGGGCCACAGGTAAACCGATCGCGACAGGCGACTACTAGCCAACAATTTGCCATGGCGATCGAGAATATTTCCTCGCTCCGAGGGCAACGGGATCAGGCGGATACGGTTTTGCTCGGCAAGTTCTCGATTGTGCGATCCCTGAATGATCTGCAAATACGCCAACCGCAACACAACACAACTCATCACCGTAGTGACCAGCAGCATTAAGAAAGTAGCACGCCAGAGCAAGCCGTCCCGACTGGCGTTTTGAACTAAAGAAGTATTGGTGGCTCGACTTCTAGAAGGAGAGGAAACCCTAGTGATCATCGGCAACTCTCTATGCAATCTGCTGTTTCTAAAACTAATCAGGGCTTGGTGATGACTCACCCCAAAACTTAGCGATCGACTATCGTTCTCATCATTCGCAGGAACCCCAGTTGCCATCCGGACAGTTTGGACCTTAGTTTTGATATCTGGTCAAGTTGTGACGCAACCTTGATTCAGTGTGAGGATCCAGATTCAGTGCCAGGACCCAGTAGCTTTGTGGCTCTATCAGGCTCTATTGTTAGAGACTCTAACGAACTAATTGACTGTTTGACAAGGACAATGTGATACAAAATCGCGTCGCTGAAGGTGTATTGTCCTATGCCCCCAAGCGCTAGTGCCATGGAGTTCAAAGCCTGATAAATCTGATATTTTTCTGATTTTTTCCTATATGCGCAAAAACTTAAGCGATTTTGCGGACAGACTTGAACCATTTTGCGGATGGATTCCTAGGAGGACTGGGGGATGATAGTGAGCGATAGGAGTTGATTAGCCAGCAGCCCGGCGAACCCTGAGTGCCGGGCTTTTCATTTTAAAAAATGATGAGGCAACCCCTGAGCGCCCACTACAAATATTTGTGTAGCAACAAGTTCAGTTTTTCTTTTGTGGCAGCGGGCGCTTTGTCTAGGGGAGTGATAATGGCATACTTGAGGGCTGAATGGGCGTCGGAGGGAGGTGGAGCTACCGCCAAACGGCGCACGGTTTCCTGGATGACTCGCTGCGCGTTTACCGCATTTTTAGTTAAATTGTCGATCACCATCTCCACCGTGACGCTGTCGTGATCGAGGTGCCAACAATCGTAGTCGGTGGCGAGGGCAAGGGTGGCGTAGGCGATCTCTGCCTCCCGTGCCAGCTTAGCTTCAGGAAGATTGGTCATGCCGATCACCGTTGCGCCCCAACTGCGATACAGATTGGATTCGGCGCGGGTGGAAAAAGCGGGTCCCTCCATGCAGACGTAGGTGCCGCCTTGGTGCAGGGTGACGTTGGGCAGATTGAGGCTGGCGATCGCCTCCGTCAACACTCCAGCTAAATTTGCACAGATTGGATCGCCAAAGGCAATGTGCGCCACGATCCCCTCGCCAAAAAAGCTGGAGATGCGGTTTAGTGCGATCGATAAACTGATCTGGCACCACCATATCCAATGGTTTCACCTCCATCTTCAGCGATCCCACGGCGGAGGCAGAGATCAAATACTCTACTCCCAAGGACTTCATCGCGTAGATGTTGGCACGAAAGGGCAACTCCGACGGCATCAGCGAGTGACTACGCCCGTGACGCGCCAAAAAAAGCAACGGCGGTGCCATCCAGCGTTCCCATAATTACGGCATCGGATGGTTTGCCAAAGGGAGTGTCAATCTGAACCTCTTGAATATCCTGCAATGCCTCCATTTTGTAGAGTCCACTGCCACCAATAATGCCGATTTTGCGTTCATACCTGTTCCTGCGATCGTGCCCCGCTATTGTATCGGGAAGACCAGCCGCGACGGTATGGTAGCTGACAAAATCCAGTAGGGGCATGGCAGTGCCGTGCCCCTACTAGGGTTCTGGTTTAGGTTATTTGATCCACGACCCCTTAGGGTAGTTCGTGCAGGATTTGGGTGAGCAATTCAACCAGTTGATCGATCTGGTGTTTCTGGATGATTAGGGGAGGAGATAGGGCGATCGTGTCTCCGGTTGTGCGGATCAGCAAGCCTTGCTGGTAGCACCGCAGAAAGCACTCAAATGCTCGTGCGGTGGGCTTGCCGGGGAGCGATTCTAGTTCGATCCCCGCAACCAAGCCGAGACTGCGGACATCGATCACGTGGGGAGCGCCTTTGAAGCTGTGCATCGCCTCTTCCCAGTAGCCCGATAGCTCCCGCGCATAGTGGAACAGTCCCTCTTCTTCGTAAACATCTAGGGTTGCCATTGCTGCTGCACAAGCAACCGGATGTCCAGAGTAGGTGTAGCCGTGGAATAGCTCGATCGCGTTTTCAGTCCCATGCATGAAGGCGTCATAGATGCCATCGCGCACAAACACCGCTCCCATTGGCACGGTGCCATTGCTGATCCCCTTTGCCACCGTAATCATGTCGGGCATCACCCCAAAGTAATCAGCCGCAAACCCAGTGCCCAGCCGTCCAAAGCCAGTGATCACTTCGTCGAAGATCAGGAGAATGCCGTGTTTGTCACAAATCGATCGCAAGCGCTCCAAATATCCCTGGGGCGGAATCAATACCCCCGTTGATCCGGCCACTGGCTCTACAATTACGGCGGCAATGTTGGAGGGATCGTGCAGGGCAACCAATCGCTCTAATTCATCTGCCAAATGTGCTCCCCAAGCGGGTTGCTGCCGACTAAAGGCATTGTGTTCCAGGCTGTGGGTGTGGGGTAGGTGATCCACGCCAGTCAACAAACTACCAAAGAACTTACGATTTGTGCCAATCCCACCTACCGAGATGCCGCCAAAACCCACCCCGTGGTAGCCGCGTTCTCGACCGATCAACCGTTGCCGCGTACCCTCACCCCGGACTCGGTGGTAGGCGATCGCAATCTTCAGTGCTGTATCCACCGCTTCTGATCCAGAGTTGACAAAAAAGACGTGGTTTAAATCCCCTGGTGCTAGCTTGGCAAGGCGATCGGCAAGCTGAAACGCCCCCGGATGCCCCATCTGAAATGCTGGCGCATAGTCTAGGGTTGCCACCTGTTGCTGAATTGCCTCCACAATCTTAGGGCGGCAATGCCCAGCATTGACACACCACAGCCCCGCCGTCCCATCTAAAACTTGCCGTCCATCCTCCGTGGTAAAGTACATATCTTTGGCAGAAACAAAGAGACGAGGATTCGCCTTAAACTGCCGATTTGCCGTAAATGGCATCCAAAACGCCTCCAGGTCTTCCCGTGACGCTCCCGTTGACTGAGGATGGATAAGCTCTTGCACCATTGGTTTCTACCAAATCTTGATTCATCGACTATGAGTCAATTCTAGAAGCAGGAGGGGGTTGGTATCAGAAGAGTTTGCAACATTTAAAGGGATGAAGGAATCGCATTGGCTACCTTCTCCTTCCGTCTTCCGCCTTCATCCTTCCGCGTTCATTCTTCTTCCCAATTTCCTTATCAAGACTCCTGGGCTGATAGGTGTCAAGCGGGTACTGATCGATGTGGCGATAGAGGGTGTAGGGAGCTACAAGCCGACAGGAAAAAAAACTCCACAATTCCTTGTCCATCTTCAGTGATTTTGACTTTGGGAAGCAGGTCTTTAGGGGGTTGACTGCTCCACTGCCAATTCCAGCGAGTTGGGATGGCATCGATCAAGCGATGATGGCTCCAGTTGCGCCGATCGCCCAATGCTCCAAATTCCTGTACCTCGCGTCGAAATAGGGACGCCGCTAGAAATGAGAGGGGAGAGCGATCGCCCTCGATCGCTGCCATGATTGGGACGATCGCCTCTGGGGGGTGGGGAATGGAATCGATCGAGGCACATTGCTTGGCAATCTTTTCCAGCGTAGCAGTTGTTGCGGTTGCCTCTGGAACTGCCCACACGGCTCCTACTCCGATGGCTTCCGCTCGGTAGAGATAGCTGACCAGGCGAAACCCTGATTTTAGTTGCAAGCCGGGGAGCTTGATCAGAGCAGCAGCGGGATTGACGGTGCTGACAACCCAGGAACCCTCCGCTGGCACCAAGACATCATTGGTAAATCCACCCCGCCCAAACAAATCGCTCAAATCATCGACGGAATTTGGTTCTGGGATATCAACTGCATCGAATTCTTCAGTTGTAGTGAGCAGCCCCGCAGTGGAGGGGGTGAGGGAGTGGTGAATGTAGTGGCGAATTATTTGAGCAGTTTTGAGGGGAAAACGGTGGATCGACATAAGGCTAAGCCGTGGAATACCCACACTCCATCAGGTGATCCAAATGGGAAAGGTAGATTAAATCAGTACTAGGTGGGGCAGCGATTAGAAGGGGCTAAAGTGTCATTCCAATTTCAGCCCAATTTACGACTGTGGAGTTAACACTGTGGAGTTAACACTGTGGAGTTAACACTGTGGAGCTAAATTACTCATTCAACCGATTCAACGGATCAACCAAAATGATTTTTAGTTGATTCTCCCCAATTTGGTTCGTTTGCTCCTGCATCAACTGCTGAGTTTGCTGAGGATCAAAATATCGGTTGAAATCTGTCTGGAGAGTGTCCACCCGATGCTGAGCCGCTGTCACCTCAGTTTTCAATTCATTGAGCTTGGCTTGTTGAGCAGCCGTGTGGGGAATAAGCCGAATGAGGGTGACGCCAGCAACCAGTGCTAGAACAGCGTTAACTCCCAGCTTTACCCCTATCTCAAATGCCAGCGTATGCTGTGCTTTTTGTCGTCGTTGATCGGCAGACTGGCTGCGACTGCGCGATCGAGGACGAAATTTGGGTGGGGGTAAAGGTTGGAGTGCATTCATAGATAATTTCAAACCGTTCTGAACAGGACACAGCAGGATGACGACCTACAGTATTCCCCCGCAGTGCCCAGTTATAGCAAAAAAATAGGGCGATCGCGCGTTTTTGCGATTACCCCAATATAATTCCTTTACTACAAGACAAACAGGGTCTTGCCTAAATTTGTATCTAAAGTTTTACTTGTAAAGCTCCGTTGCCAGGCGAAACGCCAAGAACCCAGGAACCAGCGCGATCACCAAAGCAATGAAAATTTGAGTGTCTGATAAAGCCATTGGGACAGAACTCCTACTCAACAATAAACGCGAAATGGTTGGCAAGGTCGCCAGAATTTATCTGCGGACAACGCCAGATGTGTCTACTCTCGGATAAATCCTGTCCATTTAGACTGTTTTTTTACACGACGTAACAAATCTCTAGAGGGTTGCCCCTACGAATCAATCTCATAATCAATCTCAGTCGCTCTCCTTGGGTTAAGAATTCGTCGCTGAATTCCGCCCTCCTCTTCACCGCGCCTTAAATATCTAGTCGCTATACTGTGATGAGGCAAATTATTTGTATAACGTCATTGGAAGCTTCTAGACCAGCCGAACCGCAGTTTGAGCGCCAGATTCGACGCGTTCAACGGGATGTGCTGCGCATGGGTGCATTGGTAGAAAATTCGTGCCTTTTGGCTCGCAAAGCGCTGTTCGATCGAGATCTAGACGCTGCCCGCCAAATTGCCATTCAAGATAAGCAAGTCGATCAGTTTTATCGCCAGATTGAGGTGGAATGTGTCAATCTAATGGCGCTGCAAACCCCAGTTAACCAAGAACTGCGCCTACTCAGCGCCATGATGCAATTGGTGCGCGATCTAGAACGCATTGGTGACTATGCGGACGATTTGGGAGAGATTGCGATCAAGCTATTTCCCTACCCCCCCCACCCCCTGTATGGCGCGGATTCAGGTGATGTCCGATCGCTGTCGTGCCATGCTAGCCATGAGTTTAGCAGCCCTATCAGATTTGGACGCGGAGTCGGGGCTAGATATCAAGTTTAAAGACGATGCGGTGGATTCAGACTACGAATCCCTCTACAATCTGCTTGCCCATCAAAGCAATATTCAGGGCGTGGTGGAGCCGATCGTATTGTTGGTGTTGGTAATTCGCCACCTAGAGCGCATGGCAGACCACGCGACCAATATTGGCAAACGGGTAGCTTATATCGTTACAGGGCAGCGTTAGGGGTCGATCGCCAGCAAATTTAAAAAAATAATAGTCAGAATGCCCGGAGCAAAGTATAAATAAAATGGGAAAGTGCAGAAAAATATCATTCTGTACGCGATACGATTGATTGACCTGCTTTTTGAATTGCTAACCGTTGTTACTTGAGTTGGCAAGCCTGGAATTCACTCCACGCTCCTAGCCTTCAAGTGACTCCATTCTAAGCAGCCACTGAGCTACAGCCCTGAATGTTGAAGGTGATAGCTCAACTCAAGAAGTATCCCAAGTAGGCTTTTGGCAGAACGCTGTTTTTGCTGAGCGCAGAGGCTAGCAAACCTAGTATCGAGCACGAGGGTATTGAGTTACTGGGTGCAATAAAGGTGAGCTATTAAGCCTAACAAGGGAGTGAACCCATTGAGTGATTAGTCACTGGTTGCCAAACAACTCGTTAGCGATTCATCACAGCATCTCGGCTTCTTGGCAAAATCGGCAGCGGACAACTGGAACAGAAACTGCTGGTGCATCGGCTTCTCAAGGTTTCTTAACAGATTGCCGCCAAATTGGACTTGATGAAGGATCGCTACATGGAATTCTCAATTGCAGCATTGCTGGCAAATTTCCCGGATGATAAGTTGGTTGCCCCTAAAGCGCTGGAAAGGCGTCTCAACTGTGAGGATGAAGACGGGGTACGTCGATTACAAATCGCGCTGGATGCGCTGGAGAAGATTGGCATCCTGGTCAAAGAGCGGGGCAAATATCGGCGAGTGTTTGAAGAAGATGTGGTGGAGGGCAAACTCCGGTGCTCCAGCAAGGGGTTTTGTTTCGCAATCCAAGACATCGAAGGTGCCGAAGATGTTTACATTCGAGAAAGCCACTTAAACACAGCTTGGAATGGCGATCGCGTCTTGATCAAGGTCACCAAGGAAGGCAGTCGCCGCCGCAGCCCCGAAGGCGAGGTTCGGCTGATTTTGGAGCGGGCAAACAGTTCTGTCTTGGCGCGAGTCAAGCGCACTGAAGAAAATGCCTATCGAGCCGTGCCGTTGGACGATCGCCTGCTGTTTGAGCTGGATTTGAAAGCCAATGGCGTTAACTTAGACGACGCGGTTGATCAACTGGTGCATGCCGAAATTTTGCGCTACCCCCTAGGGCAACACTTGCCCCAGGGTCGAGTCGCCAAAATTCTAGGTAGCGATGCCCAAGCCGCGTCTGAAATTGACATTGTTTGCTGCAAACACGATTTGCCACGAGATTTTTCTGAGACGGTGATGAAGGCGGCAAAGGGGTTGCCCACCAAACTGCGCAAAGCCGACCTAAAGAAGCGGATTGATCTACGGCACCTCCCTACCGTCACCATTGATGCTCCGCCTTCCTCCAGTACTCCCTCGGTATTAGACGATGCCCTGACGCTCGAACCCTTGGAAAACCAGCACTGGCTCCTGGGCATCCACATTGCCGATGTCTCTGCCTATGTGCCGTGGCGATCGCCCATCGACCTCGAAGCCCAACGCCGGGGAACCTCCATTTACCTGGGTGAAGCCGTCTTACCCATGTTGCCAGAGCCAGTGCATCGCTCCTGTGCCTTGGAGGAGGAAAAAGAACGCCTTGCCATTTCAGTTTTGATCACGCTAAATCCGGCGGGCGAAGTCCAGGAATTTGAACTGCAACCTACGGTGATTCAGGTGGATCATCGCTTGGACTATCAACAAACTCAGGCGATCGTCCAGCGGCACAACCCAACGGAGGCGGCATCCCCTGCCTATCCCCTGCCATCACTGGATGAATTGCAGACCTTTAGCTCGGTGTTTGAGTTGCTTGACAACCTATTTACCGTCAGCCAACTGGTGCGCAATCAACGTCAGCAGCGGGGAGCATTTGATCTCAATCTGCCAGAACGGGTTTTCCCAGACGAAGCCAATCCAGAACTGAGACGATTTATTTCCACCAAGTTTCAGTATGACGATGAGGGCGCGTTGGGAGCCATGGTGGTGTCTTCCCTGTTGCCTGCCCGATCGATCGTCACAGAGTTGATGCTGTTGGCAAATCAACTGGTGGCATCCCACCTCAAGGCGTTGCTAGTCCCAGCCCTTTACCGAGTACACCCTACGCCTGATCCTGGCGATGTACAGGAGTTGCTAAAACTGATTAGCAATATGGGGATTGACTACCACCTGGAGCAGGAAGACGCGGTGCACGCCCGCGATTACCAGCGCATTACCCAGCAATTTAGCCAATCTAAGGCTGAAAAAGTCTTAACCTACCTGTTGCTCTCCACCCTCAAACCTGCTGTCTACAGCACGGCTCCTGGCACCCATTTTGGACTAGCCCTAGACGAGGGATACGTGCATTTCACTTCCCCGTTGCGGCGCTATCCCGATTTGTTGATCCACCGCTTATTAAATGCAGTGTTTGAACACGGGCGCGATCGCAAGTCTGCCCGCTCCAAGGAAACCGTGGATCTCTATAGCAGCACCTGCCACGGCAAGATCACCTGGAATGTTCTTCCCCCAGAGATCCAAACGCAGTGGGAAGAGTACATGGGGTCGGTAGCCGTCTACCTGACGGAGCGAGAACGGCTAGCCCAGGATGCGGAAGCTGACCTAGAAGGGCTGAAGAAAGCCGAATTTATGCAGCAGCACACTGGAGAAGTCTTCCATGGCTTGATCACTGGGGTGCAGTCCTACGGGTTCTTTGTGGAGATTGAGGAACTGTTGGTGGAGGGATTAGTCCACGTCAGTTCGTTGAAGGACGATTGGTATGAGTATCGATCGCGCCAACAAAAGCTGGTAGGACGCAAGAACCGTAAACAATATCGCTTGGGCGATCGGGTTGAGGTCCAGGTTAAGAGTGTGGACTACTACCGTCAGCAGATCGATCTGGTGGCGGTGGGCGGTGGGAGTGAAGCGAGTGATGAAGAAGGGGATGAAGTCGCCGAATCGATGGAACCCGAAACCGATCTACCCAACGGCAACGGACTCGATGAGAACGGTCAATTTGAGGACTACGACGAGTAAGCGACTGGTTTATAGGGTGCGTTATGCCGATCGCGTCGCACCCTACAAACTTTGTTAGGACATCAAAGTCAGGACATTAAGGTCAGAACATCAAAATCAGGACATCAAGGTAACGGTGTAAAGCTGATCGGCAACCGCCACCCGATCGCCTGGTAATAACTTTCGTCCTCGACGGGTTTCGATTGTCCCATTCACCCGCACCCGCCCTGTTTGAATCAAAAATTTTGCCTCTCCGCCCGTCTGGGCTGCCCCCATCCATTTAAGAAATTGATCGAGCTTGATGGTAGATTCGGGTTCGGTCATTTGCCTCATCTGTAGGTTGTTTGTTAAAGAATTTAAAAAATTGTTAAGCTTGCTGAAGTCGTCGTTCATTCTCCAAATGACATCGTTTAGCTGTGCAGAGCCAATTTTTCGCCGCAAGCAAGCTGCACTGGACGTGCAAGATCTCCAGGGGTTGCTGCGGATTCAAATCCAAGTGAGCGATCGCCCGCTGTTTTCTCGATTCTATACCCGCATCGATCAAGTGTTTCTACTGTGGGGCACGATCGTCAGTTTTATGTTTCTCACCGCCCAATTTACGACCCTCAGTTGGACAATCCAAGCCGTCATCTGGTCGCTGCTGACTCTGGTGGGCAGTTGGGCGACGATTCACCTGACTTGGTATTGGGTAACGGTGGAGCAATTGCGCTGGGTGGTCTACGGGTGGATCGGGTTGATGGGGGTGGGGGTTGCCCTCACCAATTGGGGTGTGTTGTTTGGCGGATGGGGGTTGTTGCCCTACCTCTGTCCCCTGTGGTTGGGGTTAAATGCCGCTGGTTATTTGGGAACAGCCTGGGGATTGCGATCGCGTGCCTTTCTGCTCAGCGCGTTGCTCCACGGTTTAGCTGCGGTAGCCGTGCCCCACATGGTTGGTTGGCAATATCTAGCAACGGGAATTGTGCTGGCTAGCCCTCTATTTGTCTTGGCAGAAGCGCAATGGGATATGCGATCGACCAGTAATTTTTCCAACTTGACCACAGAACAACGCCACTTTAACCAGCAACAGCAACTCCGCCGATCGAAATCCTAGGGCATGGTTCAAGGCTGGCTGAAAGATTTGCATCTCTAGGAAACTGATCGGGCAAGGTGAAAGGGCGTTAGATTTACAAAATAGAATCGCCGTCATCCATTCCTTCCTGGTGCTTACCCATGACTCCACAGCTCCCCCAACCCCGATCGCGGCGATTGCTCTGGTTAGCATTGGGAGTGGCAGGATTGGTGGGGTTAGATATTGCCACATTTTTGATGGCAGAGGGGATCTGGTTTCAAGCCATTGGGTATTTGTCTGCGTTTTGGTTGCGGTTGCTCAGTCAAGGGGCGATCGCCCTCCTGGTCACAGGGATCAGCGCCGTATTTTTGTTCCTCAACCTACGGGTTGCCCAACGTCATGCTTGGGACAGCGCCTTGGGATTGACTGCTAAACCAATCGGGGGCGGCATGAGGATTGGGTGGTTGTTACTCTGCACCCTCAGCGTTAGTCTGTTAACCGGATTGAGCGTGCTCTACTACGGGCAGGTTGCGTTCCAGCACTGGCATCCCACCTTTGTTCCCAACCAGATTGCCGTGCCCAGTCGTTGGGATGGGACAGCGCTCTGGCAAACGGCGCAGTCGTTGATTGCCCAACCGTGGCAAGCCGTTGGATTGCTAGGCGGAGTCATACTTTTACTGATCTATCCCAGGTGCTGTTGGGGGCGATCGCCCTGTTGCTCAGTCTAGGATTTGGTTTAATTCTCTCAGAGCACTGGGCAGAGGTATTGTTGGCTCTGCGTCCCACAGCGTTCGACCAAGTTGATCCGGTGTTTCAGCAGGATCTGAGTGCCTACATTTTTTCCCTGCCTGTTTGGCAGTTGGGGGAATTTTGGCTGGTGGGATTAGTGACGCTGGGGTTCTTCTCTGTCAGCTTGATTTATTGGCTCTGTGGCAATAGCTTGAGCCAGGGGGAATTTATCGGCTTTTCTGCGACACAGTGGCGGCATCTGTTGCTGTTGGGGGCGGGGGTGTTGGGAACGATCGCGCTGGGTTATTGGCTCGATCGCTATCGCTTGCTCTATTCCACCACTGGCGTAGATTATGGCGCAAGCTACACCAATCTGGCGATCGATCTGCCTGCCAAAACGATTCTCAGTTTGCTGTCGTTGGCGATCGCGCTGGTGCTGTTGGAACAGGCAGTTACCCGCCGCTTCCTCAAGCGCCCCCCCGACGCTGGCTTGCGCAATCCCACCGCCTCGCTGGTGTTTCCAGTGCCGCCTGCCGCCACCCCCCGGATCGGGTTGCCGCGCTACTTGGGATGGGCGCTGGCTGGCTATTTGCTGCTGGTCGTTCTCAGTGGCTGGGTGTTGCCAAATTTGGTGCAACAAGCGATCGTCCAGCCGAATGAATTGCAACTGGAAACCCCATTTTTGGAACGCACGATCGCCTTTACCCGCCGCGCCTTTGATTTGGAAGATATTGACGAAGAAACCTTCGATCCACAGGGCGATCTAACGCTGGAAACCTTACAGGAGAATGAGTTAACGGTTAAAAATATTCGTCTCTGGGATATTCGCCCGCTGCTAGAAACCAATCGCCAGTTGCAACGAATTCGTCCCTACTACGAATTTCCTAACGCGGATATCGATCGCTACACCCTGCGCACCAACACGGGAGGAACGGAGCAGCAGCAAGTCCTGATCGCAGCGAGGGAACTGGACTACAGCGCCGTTCCTGCTGAGGCACAAACCTGGGTGAATCAGCACCTGATCTACACCCACGGCTACGGCTTTACCCTCAGCCCGGTAAATACGGCGGGGGAAAGTGGCTTGCCCGACTATTTCATCAGCGGCATTGAGCACAACGTCAGTGAGCCGAGAATTCGCGACAGCATTCCCATTGGTAGCCCCCGGATCTACTATGGCGAATTGACCAACACCTACGTCATGACCCAAACACGGGTACGGGAACTGGATTACCCTAGCGGCAGCGAGAATGTCTACAACACCTACGACGGGGTGGGAGGTGTGCCAATTGGCAGGTGGTGGCAACGGCTGATTTTTGCCAAACATCTGCGGGATTGGCGGATGTTGCTCACCCAAGATTTCACCCCAGACACCCGGTTACTCTACCGCCGCACCATTCTTAATCGAGTCCGGGCGATCGCCCCCTTCCTGCGCTACGATGGCGATCCTTACTTGGTCGTCGCCGATGCAGGGCAACGGGAAATGCCGCCGAGGAACACTATCTCTACTGGATACTGGATGCCTACACGACGAGCGATCGCTATCCCTATGCTGACCCGCTGGGGAACTCATTTAACTACATGCGCAACTCCGTCAAAGTAGTGATCGATGCCTACCACGGGCGGATGAGTTTCTATGTGGCGGATGGGCGCGACCCGATAATCAATCGCTGGAGTCAATTGCTGCCGGGGATGTTTCAGCCCCTCAGTTCCATGCCCGTTGGCTTACAAACCCACATTCGCTATCCCCAGGATTTTTATCGAACCCAATCGGATCACCTGATGGTGTACCACATGACCGACCCGCAGGTGTTCTACAACCGCGAAGACCAGTGGCGAGCACCCAACGAAGTCTACGCCGACGAAGCCCGCTTGGTGGAACCCTATTACCTGATCATGCGGTTGCCCGACGAGGAACGGGAGGAATTCATTCTGCTGCGCCCCTACACCCCCAACCAGCGGACAAATTTGATTGCCTGGTTGGCGGCTCGCTCCGATCGCGCCTATCAACCCACCCAGCGTGGCACCCGATCGGGCAAAATGCTGCTCTACCGCTTCCCTAAGCAGGAATTGGTGTTTGGTCCCGAACAGTTGGAGGCGCGGATCAACCAAGACCCGATTATTTCGCAACAGATTTCCCTGTGGAATCGCACTGGCTCACGGGCAATTCAAGGAAACTTGCTGGTAATTCCGATTGAGCAATCGCTGTTGTATGTGGAACCGCTCTACTTAGAAGCAACGCTCAATCGCTTGCCCACCTTGGCGCGGGTGATTGTGGCGTACCGCGATCGCATCACAATGGGCGCAACCTTGCAAACCGCCTTGAATGGGCTATTTCAACCCGTGCGATCGGCGGAACCGATCATTCGCCCCTTGGAAATGGAACCACTGCCACCGGAGTGAAGGGTTTACCTGTCAGGTGAGTGGCTCGGATCACGGACGCACAATTTACGGACGGACAATTTTAGTGGACAGTAAACAACTCATTAAGCGTTACTCAAAAGTAAAAGGGCGTGATTCCACGCCCTTTTACTTTTGAATAGTACTCAATTTCAATTACACAGTTGCTAAGCCGTAGGCGGACATACGCATGATGTCGCGGGTGGTGAAGCCAATATTGCTCAATGCTTCGCCATAGCTAATCATAAAGTCCTCAACGAGGGCTTCCCGTTCCATGCCCAATTCACGCGCATCGTCGGCAACTTGGTTGAGCATTTGCCAAACCAGCGGCAGATTTTGGCGATTGGCTTCTTCTAGCTCATCCTTCGAGGCTTCAAAATTTGCTTTGAGCCATTCTTCGCCAAAGTTGAGATGCATGTACTCATCCTTGACTACGCCTTCGGTGATTTTGCGAGCAAAATCGTCTGCGACGGGAATGTAGATGTTGTAAGCAGAAATTGCAAAACACTCAATGATGAGGGATTGAATCAACAGACAGGTGACCAATCGACCTTGCGCGGCTGCGTCTTGGAAATTTTGGTGTAACCCAGCAAAAAACTCGCGGGCAAATTCCATGTCGGGGGTAACGTCCAAGTTACGTCCACAAGCTTGAAATCCTTTTTTGTGACGGTTTTCCATCTTTGCCAGACCGATCAGTTGATCCGTGTGATCGGGTAACATGTCAGCAAGGCGATGGTAGTTGTCAAAGGCTTCCTGTTCGCCTTCAATGACGATCGCGTTAATCCGGCTGTAAGCAGTTTTATAAAGCTCGCTTTGAAAATCGAGCTGGGGAGTGACCTCAAGCTGCGCCATAAATCTCTCGTCTCCTACACTGATGAATCAGGTCGATCGCTTACCGACCTCAATCTTAATTAAGGGGGTTGATGATGGGGTCTTTATCATTCCCAGTTTATACCCTACTCGTTTCAACCCATGATTTACAATAATTCGCTAATCAGAATTCAAATAGCGCTGGGTTTGAGATGATAGGGTGAGTTTATTAGTGTAGCGGCTTGTGAAAGAAAGCGCCCCAAACTCTCCATTAGGCTCTCAATTGATTACTACAAACCGATCGTCTATTCCGCCTGGGACATCTATTCCGCCTGGGATGTTTTCTATTTCTACGATAGGGTTGGTTCTGGGGGCGGCGATCGTTTTATTGCCATTGGCGATCGTGGTGTTGGCATCTGTTGCCCCTCCTGGAAGCGTGGGCATTGCCCGAATCAGTCAGTGGACTGGGGAAAACTATCGCAATGCCTGGGAGAAAGGACAATTTTTGTTGGCATTTGCCAATTCCACAATCGTTGCCCTTGCGGTGACTCTCCTACAGATCATCACCTCGACCTTGGCAGGCTATGCCTTGGCGCGATCGCGTTTTTGGGGGCAGCAAACCATCTTGGTGATTGTGCTAGCAACGTTGGTAATCCCATTTCAGCTTTTGGTGATTCCCATTTTTTTAGTGCTGAAATGGGGACATTTGATTAATACCTATGGCGCACTGATTCTCCCCACTGCCACCAGTGGGTTTGGAATTTTTTCTGATGCGACAATACTTCCAAACCATTCCAGTTGAGCTAGAAGAAGCGGCGGCGCTAGATGGCGCTAATCGGCTGCAAATTCTTACCCAAGTTCTCTTTCCCCTCGCCCGCCCTGCGGCAATTACCCTATTTTTGTTTGCGTTTATTGGTGAATGGAATGATCTGTTTAAGCCATTGGTATTTACGACTCGCCCAGAACTGCGGACAGTGCAGTTAGCACTGGCGGAGTTTCAGGAGCAGTTTACCAATGAATGGGCGGTGCTGATGGCAGCAGTGGTAATCGCCACCGTTCCGGTAGTGGTGCTTTTTCTCGTGGGTCAACGGCAATTTATTGAGGGGATCGCCAGTTCGGGGATTAAAAGCTGAGCGGCGATTTGACGCAGGTTGACCAGAGCAACTTGCTTGAAGTGCAGGTCTGACCAACCCACCTAACCCTGGTTAGGAAATAGAGACCTGCTTTAATCCTCTGGATTGGGCAGAGTATCGCGTTCCTCACTCAATTGATTGAGCAACGTCAACACCCGCGTTCCCCGCTCGATCGAGCGATCTTCCAAAAACACTACTTCCGGAGTGCGCCGTAACCGGACTCGTTTACCCAATTCGCTCCGGACAAACCCAGTCGCCGATTTTAACCCCGCCATCGTTTCCATGCGGGCTTCGTCGGTGCCATAGATGCTGACAAAAATTTTGGCGTGTTGTAAATCACCGGAAACTTCGACATCGGTAACGCTCACCATGCCTATTTGCACCCGATCGTCCTTGATTTCGGAGAGGAGCATTTGGCTAATTTCTCGTTTGATTAATTCTGATACGCGCGCTACCCGTCGATCGGTTGCCATCTCTCCTCCAATCCCTGCACCATCACAGGTTACACATCGATACTCTGCCTTAGCCCCAGCATAGCGCGTCACCTACGGCATCCATCGGCAACAGGGTTGAATTCTCCAAGCTTTGATCAGTCCCAGTGTTGGGTCATTTGATTAGGGCACGATGGGCGAGGTGTTTAGCCCCAGCATGGCTTGCAAGGTAAAAAACAAAAATGCAAACCCGGAGATTAACAAAACCACCGATGCGATCGCCGTACTAGGACGCTGAAACAGCGGGATCAAAGGACTGAATAGGTTGTAGAGGACTCCCAACGTGGAGGAAATCAGATAACGGGGGTAGCGGGACACATTGGTCCAAAAGTCGTCAAACATGGGTCGAATGGGGATTCTTAACAACTAACAGTTTATACCCATCCTCTTGCCCTGGAGTCTCCAGTTTGCCTAATTAATTCTCAGGGAGTAGTGCTTGGGTGAGAACTGTCGCTGTATTCCAGATCTAGTGTTTACATCTGCAATCTTTCACCTTGGAACCCTATTTGTGATCGCGATCGAAGTCAAAATTTCTTTTGTCTTGAATAGTGCTTGATGCCAGAGTGCGTCTGGAGTTCACCCAATTAAAAAGAATGAATCTTGGATGGGTTGTTTTCGCTAATTTGATGCACAATTGATTCAGCATTCGTAATTACTATGATCTCTGCTGTTGCAACCAGTGTATTAAAGGAACCTGCCCGTCCATTTTTAAAGTGGGCAGGTGGGAAAGGTCGTCACCTACAACAATATCAACCCTACTTCCCCCACTATTTTGATGTTTATTACGAACCTTTTTTAGGCGGCGGAGCCATTTTTTTTCATCTCTTGCCACCGCAAGCCGTATTGATGGACATCAATGACGAGTTGGTAAATGTATATCAGTGCATTCGCGATCGAGTTGAGCAAGTAATCGGGTTACTGAACCATCATCAAGCTCGTCACAACAGTGAATATTACTACTCGGTTAGAGCCAATCCCACCCAAGATCAAATAGAGCAAGCCGCTCGATTGCTCTACTTAAACAAAACGTGTTTCAACGGACTGTACCGCGAGAATTCTCAAGGCAAATTTAATGTCCCAATGGGTCGTTACAAAGCCCCCAATATTTGTAATTCAGGGCTTTTGAGAGCTGCCTCGATCGCCTTAAAAACAACGGAATTGAAGGTTCAACCCTTTGATGCTGTCTTGAATGATGCCAAAACAAGTCGCGATTTTGTTTACTTTGATCCACCCTATCATCCCATTAGCTCCACTAGTTGTTTCACTGCCTACAGCCGTTATTCCTTCAATCAGTTCGATCAAATTCGCCTGCGAGATACGGTTGTAGAACTGGCGAGTCGGGGAGTGAAGGTCATGCTTTCAAACTCTGATTGTCCCTTTATTCGTGAGCTGTACAAGGACTTTTTTATCCACACAATCTATGCAAATCGAGCGATTAACTCCAACGCCCAAAAGCGGGGCAAGATTACAGAAGTGTTGGTGACTTCGTATTAGTCATTCACCCCTACGATCGCCGATCGCGCTTCAAATCGTATGCCACTTTTTCCCAGTACCAGTTCTCAGACTTGCCGGGATGCTGAAAGCGGGCTTGTTGCAACAGACGATCGGCGGTTTTGCGATCGCCATTTAGCAGCGCCATCAAGGTTTTTCGGGTTTCTCGTCGGACAGTACCCAGCAGCGGAGCGTTCCCCATCCCCCGTTTCCTTATCGGTCTACGGGTTGACAGCTTTCTATACAAGAACCGCAGAGCCAGAACAATCCCAATTACCACCAACCACAGCGAAATCAATGCCACCAAAATGTCCATAATCAGCTTGCTTAACCCCAAGCAACCATTATTCTCTTCTTTAGTTTTAGTCTGTCATTGTGATCCACAGATGAACAATGGGTCACAATGCAGTGACAACCCGTGGATAAATTGTGACACTTCGTTACAGTAAGGGAGTAAGCATTTCGTAGCCATTGGTAATTGGTTGGGGATCTGGCATGAATCGCACAATCGTTTGGTTTCGACGAGATTTGCGAATCTTTGATCATGCGCCGTTGTATCGGGCTGCCCAACGGGGAGCGGGTGATTCCGGTCTTCATTTTCGATCGCGCTCTGTTGCACCATCCAGAAATCTCCCCAGCACGGGTAGATTTTATGCTGAAATGCCTCCAGAGCTTAGATCAGGAGTTGCGCGATCGGGGTGGACGGTTAATTCTGCGATCTGGCGAGCCAGCCACCGTGCTACCAGAACTGGTGCGGGAGACAGACGCCGAGGGGGTCTACGCCTACATTGATTTTGAGCGAATCTATGGACGGGTGCGCGATGCCAAGGTCAATCAAGCCTTAGACCAGAATCAGATGAAAATTCGCTGGTTTGAGCCGGGTGGCACGATCGATGCACTGATCCCCTATCCCCACTATCGGGATGTGTGGTTTGAGCAGATGCAGCAGGCATTGATTCCTGCCCCCAGTCAAGTGCATGTGCCCGACTCGATCGCCAGCGAACCCTGCCCTAGCTTGGTGGAACTGGGACTGATTGCCGATGCCAAACCGATTCCACCTGGCGGCATCGAACCTGCCCGACAGATGTTGCAGGCGTTTTTGGCAGAGAAGACCGATCGCTACTATTGGCAACTCTCCTATCCCGGTGCAGAAGCGACTTCGGGGCTAAGTCCCTATATCAAATTTGGCGCGATCTCAGTGCGGGAATGTTACCAAACCACCCAGCGATCGCTGGCAGATGCCCAAGACGGACGGGTGCAACGCAGCCGCCAACAATTCATTGCCCGTCTGCGTTGGGGCAGTGGGTTTGCCCAGCGATTCCGTTATCTGCCGCAGTTGGAGGTGCGATCGCTCTACAGTGTGTTTGACCAAGACGGCTGGGAGTTCGACGAATCGCTCTATCAGGCGTGGCAGGCAGGAGAAACGGGATTTCCCATCATCGATGCAGCGGCACGATGTCTGCAAGCCACGGGCGGTTGGAAGCAATTAAATTTTCGAGTCCGCGCCATCTATTCCAGTTTTCTCAGCAACTTGTTGGGGATAGATTGGCGCTATGGAGCGCTGCATTTCATGCGGCACTTAATTGATGGCGATTGCCCGATCGACCACTACCAGTGGGCAATGCAAGCAGGCGTCACCCATTGTGTCGATAAAACCTGGACCCGGATTTATAACCCAGAACAAACGGCGGTCGATCGGTGCGATCCCGATGGACAGTTCATTCGGCAATGGGTTCCAGAAGTGGCGCATTTGCCGCCAGAGGAACTGGGATTGCCGCCAGCGTTGAAGAATTATCCTGCTCCCATTTTAAATTACAAAGCAGCCCGTTCTCGACGAGTGCAGCAATTGGAACGGCAGCGGCAAGCCTTTATGCACCAGTCCAATATTGTGCCGTTTGTGGCGCAGATGCCAGAGCTAGTGACGCCGTTTGCAGCCGATCGATTTGGTAGCGAAGTGGGCTGGGCGCAAGGTCTCCAACCCGATCTATTCCCCGCCGCATTAGATTTGAATCAACTCGACTTAGCACAGGCAAAGGCATTGCGGACGTGGTTCGTCGCCCATGTGGAAATCAAACCGCGTCAATCTTCAGCTCGTAAACGCAGATCTCGCAAGCCCCCCTCAGAGTTTCAGCAGTTGAGCCTAAAAAATCTAAAAGTTCCCCGGCTTTTTGAAAAAGCCGGGGAACTGGGGCAGCAAAATTTGATCATGAGAGCAGAATTGCTGTAGAACTGCAAAGCAATCACAAAGAAATACCAAAAAACGGTCGATTTATTCCTCTTTAGGCTTAAAAAGATATTTTGTGAACATAGTTTCATCCTTCATCCATCGATCGATTTTCCGATAGGGCTGCGATCTACCTGATCAACTTGTTCACAGTGAAACCAAACGGGCGTGGGTGAAGTAAGTTGCACGTAGCCATTCTCAGCAACGTTGGAAATCCTTGAATCGAGGGTGAATTCCACAAACGATCGCTTGGGCTTCCCTAGGAGAAATAACGAATGCTGAAACAAGGTGCGATGGGTTCTCAGGTTGTTGAGTTGCAGAAAAGATTAAAAGAGAAAAACTTCAATATTGGCAAGGTAGATGGGGATTTTGGTCCAGGAACCAAAACCGCTGTGATGGCTTTTCAAAAAAGTGTGGGACTCACACCGGATGGAGTGGCTGGGGAAAAACCCTAACCGCGTTGGGATTGTCTGCCACCCCGGTCTACACAGAAGCCCTCGATCGATTCACAGTAGATATCGTGGGGCGCATGTTCCCAGCCACACCGATCAAAAACATTCAAACCCATTTGCCCCAAGTGCTGACGGCACTTAAGAAAACTAAACTCGCCGACCAGGAAATGATCCTGATGGCACTGGGCACGATTCGGGCGGAAACCGAAGGGTTCGTCCCCATCAGCGAGGGAATTTCCAAATACAACACGGCTCCCGGTGGGCGTCCCTTTGGCAAGTACGATTTTCGCAAAGACATTGGCAACAATGGCACAGGCGATGGCGACAAGTACAAGGGGCGTGGGTTTATCCAACTGACGGGGAAGTCGAATTACTTGTCGATCGGGCAAAAGCTGGGATTGGGAACTAAGTTGGTTGAGAATCCTGAACTTGCTAATGATTCCACCGTGGCGGCTGATATTTTAGCAATGTTCCTTAAAGTCAAGGAATCGATCGTGCGGCAAGATTTGGCAAAGTCGGATCTGGCAGCAGCACGCAAACGGGTAAATGGCGGTAGCCACGGACTCGATCGGTTTTCCTCCACCTACAAGGCTGGGTTCAAACTCACCACCAGCACAGGCGATCGGGGCTAGACCCAGTTGTGATTGACCTGCCCGATCGGGGAACTGTGCCGATCGTTGACCCAGAGTTTGCCGTTCCAGAGGAGGAACGGGAACTGGGACTGATTTTCCCAGAAGAGGCAATCGAGTCATAGGCGATCGCATCTTTTTATCCATCTACCCTCAAGGAGACCCATGAGTGACGTGATTGATCCCATCGTTCAACCGATCGATGACGAGTTTGATTTTGAACCCTGCGAAGATGTGCATGAAGTCGAGCGGGGCATGATCGATGAAAAAGATCGCGATGGCACAACGCTGTTAAAAGATGTCCGCAGTTGTCCGACCGCGTCGGTGGCGGGGCTGTCTCGCCAAATTATTGATGAGATGAATTTGTTGGTTCCCAATGCACTGGTAGATTTTTCTGATTTGA